>SLSQ01000149.1 GCA_007130355.1 Trueperaceae bacterium | reverse complement strand
TGGCTAGGCTGGACCCCCGTCGCGGTCGCACGCGTGCACTTCTGCACCACGCCCGCCCCCGCCACCGCCACCACTCCGGGCAACGCGATCCGGGCGACCGGATCGACGAACGGAACGCTTCGTTCGGCGCATGCGAAGGGCGCGGATGCTGCAGCTTCTCAAGGACACGGTCAAGGAGTGGCAGAGCGACAACGTCGGCGTGCTCGCGGCGTCGCTCGCCTACTACGCGATCTTCTCCCTGGCCCCGATGCTCATCATCGTCATCGCCATGCTGACCTTCTTCGGCCGGGGCGACGCGCAGGTCGCGATCGTGGAGCAGATTCGGGGCGTGGCGGGTCACGATGCGGCGCAGCTGATCCGCACCATGATCGAGAACCGTCAAGAAATGGGCGGGAACGTCCTGGCGACGATCGTGGGCCTGAGCCTCGTCGTGGTCGGTGCGACCGGCGTCGTGGCACAGCTCCACAACGCGCTCAACATCATCTGGAACGTGAAGGCCGATCCGGAACGGTCCGGCCTGCGCAACGTGCTTCGGGTGCGAATCATGTCGCTGCTGCTGATCCTCGGCTTGGGCCTGCTGCTGCTCGCGGCCTTGGTGGGGACCGCCGTCCTGCGCTCCGTGACGGCCGCGACCCGCGAACAGGTGCCCCAGATCGGCGCGTTGTGGACGGTACTCGACCCGGTGCTGCTGGTTCTCGCGTGCGGCCTGGTGTTCGCCTTGATGTTCAAGTACTTGCCCGACGTACGCATCCCGTGGAGGTCGGTCGTGGTCGGTGGCCTGGTCACCGCCGTCCTGTTCGTGATCGGGAACGGGCTGCTGAGTCTGTACCTGTCCCGGGGCGCCGTGGCGGGCGCGTACGGCGCGGCGGGCGCGCTCGTCGTGATCCTGCTCTGGGTGTACGTTTCGGCGCAGATCCTGTTGCTCGGCGCGGAGTTCACCCAGGTCTATGCCCGGCGCAGTGGCGACCGCATCGTCCCGGACGCGAACGCGGTGGCGCGGAACGCTTGAACCGCGGCGGACTCGCCGTCCGATAAGGCGTACGGATCAGGGCCGAGGACCGGGCTCGGAGATCACGTACAGCCGGCGCCCGTCGTACGCCACCGTCGCCCAAGCGGCACCGTCGCGGTAGTCCCGTCCCCTCGCGGCCGCGCCGAGAATCCTCCAAGGTCCGGCCGCGCGGATCGTCGCCCCGTCCGAAGTGTCGACGTCCGCGGCGTCCTCCCCACCGAGCACCACCGCGTCGATCGCCGACCGCGCCGTCGCGTCGTCGGCGGCCGTGAACGCGAAGCAGACGACCGCGGCCGGCTCGAACCGGGCCACGGTCGTGGCGGGGCACGGTTCGACATCGGGGACGACGTCGCTGGCCCGGAGCCGGTCGAGGATCCGTCGCTCGAGCGGCGAACGGACGTCGTCCGCTCCGCCTCGGATCAGGGCCCGCGACAGCGCCGGATCCGCTCCGGAGCTCACGGCCGCCATCGTCGCCGTCCGGCCCTCGCGATCGGTCGCGTTCGGATCGGCGCCCGCGCCGAGGAGCGCGGCGATCGCGTCCGGATCGTCACCGTACTCGGCCGCCCAGATCAGCGGTGTGGTCCCGGTCGCGTCGGCGGCGTTCGGATCCGCGCCGAGCTCGAGCAGCGCGCGCACGGTCGCTTCGGCGCCCGGCACGAGCACGGCGAACATGAGCGGCGTCCGGCCGTCGTGCATCGGCGCGTCCACCTCGGCCCCGGCGTCGACGAGCGTCCGGACGAACGCGGGGTCGGTCCGCTGGGCCGCGAAGGTCAGTGCGGTCGCACCGCCGTCGACCGTCGCGTGCACGTCGGCGCCGGCCGCGATCAGGAGTCGGAGGGCTTCCGGATCGGCAGCGTGCGCCGCCGCCCGCGTCAGCGCCGTCCGTCCGAGCGCGTCCCGGGCCTCGACCTCCGGCGTCGCCTCGAGGCAGGAGCGGAGCGCGGCGTTCGTTCCGTGCGCCGCCGTCCGGTGCAGGCACGCGCGGGGTTCGGCCACCGCCACGCCGAACCGCGCACGGACTCGGCGCCGCGCGGGTCCAGCGCACGGAGCCCCCTGCTAGACTGTCCGCCACATGCTCCCCGCCGGCGAGGTCGTGCACGACCGCTACCGAATCAGCGCCCTGATCGGACACGGCGGAATGGGCGCCGTCTACCGAGCGCACGACCAGGTCGAGGACCGCCCCGTCGCCGTCAAGGTCCTCACCCTGCCTCCGGACGAGAGCCGACTCCGCTTCCGACGCGAGTTCCGCGTCATGTCCCGCCTGGACCACCCGAACGTGGTCCGCGTCCTCGGGTCCGGTACGCACGATCAGCTCGCCTACCTGGTGATGGAGTACCTGCACGGCGGCACGCTCCAGGAGAAGTTCCACGGACCGGTCCAGGACCCGGCCGAGCTGGCCGACCGGATCGAAACCCTCGCCGCCGTCGCCGACGCGCTCGCCTACGTGCACGCCGAGGGGATCGTGCATCGTGACGTGAAGCCGGACAACGTCCTGCTCCAGGCCGACGTACCCCACCTGATGGACTTCGGGCTCGCCAAGACCGACCGGCAGGCGACGGTGGCGCTCACGCAAGCGGGCGAGGTGATGGGCACCGTCGCGTACATGAGCCCCGAACAAGCCCGGGGACGCGACGTCGACGCGCGCAGCGACCTGTACGCCTTCGGCTGCCTGCTGCACTGGGCGATCGTGGGCGAGCCGCCGTTCACCGGCGACGCGTTCGCCGAGATCCTCCTGAAGCAGGTGCGCGATCCGGCCCGCCCTCCCTCGTCGCGCGTCCCGTTCGTTCCCGCCGCGATCGACCGGCTCGTCCTCGACCTGCTCGAGAAGGCGCCCGCCGATCGCCCGGCCCAGGCGTCGGACGTCGCCGACCGGTTGCGCGCCGCCGCCGACGACCTGCGCGGCGAGCGCGACCGCCCGCACGACCCGAGCCGGCCGCCCCGGCGACTCGAGCGTACGGACGGCACCCCGGCCCAACTGCTGAATCCGCCCCTGATCGGCCGGGACGCGGCCTGGCGACGTGTGGCGACGGTCCTCGAGCCGTCGCCCTCGCGCCGGCCGGTGCTGCTCGAGGGGGCCACCGGCCTCGGCGTGACGCGCCTGGTCGACGAGACGATCGACGAGGCGAGGGCGCGCGACGTCGCGGTCCTGCGGATCCGCAACCCCCGCGGCGTGAACCTGCCGTACCACGGACTCCGCTCCGCGCTCGCGGCCTTCCGCGACCGCTACCCCCGGGCGTTCGCCGAGGCGACCGAGGGCCTCGAGGACGACCTTTCGCTGCTCCTGCCCGGCCTGTTCGAGGCCGCCACCCCGCCGAACCTTCCCGCCGACGTCGCCCGGATGCGGGTCTATGCCGCGGTCGACCGACTCCTCACCCGCGCCGCCGGCCGGAGTCCGCTCCTGGTCACGATCGACGATCTGCACGAGGCGGACGAGGGCACGGTCGCGCTCGCCGCGCACCTCGCCTCCGGCGACGCCGCGGCGTCGGTCGGTCTGCTCCTCTCCGCGAATCCGGGGCAGCTGGCCGAGGCCGTCCGTCCGGCGGTCCGGCACCTGCACGCCGAGCGCGTACCGCTCGAACCGCTCCGCGAGGGCGAGACGCACGAACTGATCCGCGCGATGCTCGGCGGTCCGGTCGACGCGCACCTCGAACGGCACGTCGCCGAGCGGGCCGCCGGAAACCCGTTCTTCGTGGGCGAACTGCTCGCGGCGCTCCTCAAGGGCGGTCAGATCGTGCGCCGCGAAGGGGCGTGGGAGTGGAGCCGCGAGGCGGCGACCCTGCCGCCCAGCATCGACGAGCTGTTCGCCCGCCGGATCGAGCTGCTGAGCGACCGCGCGCGCACCACCGCCGCGGCGGCCGCGACGATCGGCGTCTCGTTCGACTTCGACACGCTGCAGGACCTCCGCGACGTGGACGAGGACGAGCTGCTCGACGATCTCGACGAGCTGCTCCGCGCCAACCTGGCCGAGGAGGGCGCCCGCGACGTGTACCGCTTCGCGCACCCGATGCTGCGCGAGACGTTGCACGCCCGGCTGCCGGCGCGACGGCGGCGGCGCTACCACGCCCGCCTCGCCGAGCGGCTCGAACGGTCCCACGAGCTGCGACCCGACGCGCTCGCGGTGCACCTCGCCGAAGCGGGCCGTCCCGCCGAGGCGGCCCGCTACGCCCGGCAGGCGGCCCGCGACGCCGAACGCGTCTACGCCAACGACGTCGCGGAACGGTTCTACCGGCTCGCCCTCGAGCAGCAGGCCGACGGATCCGAGCACGACCGCCCGGCGACGCTGGTGGCGCTGGCCGGCGTGCTCGACCGGATCGGACGCTGGGAGGAGGCGGAACGGCTCCTGACCGAGGCGCTCGAGCACACGACCACCGAGCTGCCCGCGCTGAAGGCGCTCGGGACGCACTGGTCGAAGCGAGGCGAGCTGGACGCCAGCGAACGGTTCCTGCGGCGCGCCCTCGAGCACGCGACCGACGATCCGGAGATCCACCGCGCCCTCGGCGGCGTGCTCGTGGAACGCGGTGCCCTGGACGAGGCGGAACGCATCCTGATCGAAGCCCTCGCGATCACGCTGCCCCGTGCCGAGGAGGACCCGGGCGCGCTCGCCTACGCCCAGGCCGACCTCGGCTACCACGCGTTCCGGAGCGGCTCGTGGGACGACGCGCTCGACTGGTACGCCGCCGCGCAGAAGAGCCTCGCCGGGGGCGACGATCCCCTCTTCGCCGCGCGGCTCGAGCACATGACCGGCCTGGTGCACTACCAACGCGGCGACCTGCACGCCGCGCGCGACGCGATCCAGGAGGCGCTGCGGGTCTACCGCGAGTCGGGCGACGTGCAGCGCGTCGCCAACGTCCTCTGCCACCTCGGCAACGTGCACGGCGACCTGGGCGACCGCGCCGAAGCGATCCGGCTGTACCAGCAGGTGCTCGAGCACGCCGAGCGCTTCGACGACCCGAAGAACGCCGCGCAGGCCCGCTACTCCCTCGCCTGGATCCACCTCCTGCACGGCGCCTACGACCGCGCCACCGAGCACGTCGACGCCGCCACCGCCCTGTTGGCGCAGCAGGGCTACCAGCTTCTGGCCCATCAGGCGCAACTGATCCGCGCCACCGTGCTGGCCCGGCGGGGTGCGCTCGCCGAAGCGCGGACGGCGGTCGCCGAGGCCGTGGCGATGCTGGCCGGCGACGACCAGCCGTACAACGTCGCGCTCCAGACGATGACGGCGGGCGAGGTGTCCCTCCGGTCCGGCGATCCGAGCGCCGCCCGCGGGCAGCTCCGAGAGGCGGCCGAACGGTTCGAGCGGCTCTCCGCCACGGAGGAACGGATCGAGTGCGACCTGCTGATCGCCCAGGCGGCGTGGGCGGCGGGCGATCGCGGCGCCGCCCGCGCAGCGATCGAGGACGCCGCCCGCCGTTCCCACGACCACCCCAACGCCGTGTGGCGCGCCCAGGTCGCCTTCCTGCAGGCGCTTCAGGACGGCGACGCGGAACGCGTGCAGGAGGCCGAGGACGACCTGGAGGCGGCGAACCTCGCCGCGTTCGCCGATCTGGTTCGCGCTACAGTGCGCGCAGAGGGGGGGACGCAGGTCCCCGACGCCTCGGAACGGGAGGCATCATGAACCGTAGCGCCATCTTCTGGCTCCTCGCCGGTCTGACGACGTTCGCCTTGAGCGCCTGCAGCGTGACGGCTACCTTCGACGTCACCGACGCGATCGGCACCGACGGAACGATTCAGGCCGACGTCGACTCCGGTGTCGCGACCGCCGGTCGGGGCGGCCTCTCCGCCCTGGGCCGTGGCGGCCTCTCGATGCTGGGCGTGAACGTCGGGGGCGGCACGATCGACTACGACGCGATGGACGCCGCCGCGCTCGCCGCGGCCGGCCTGACGCCCGCCGACCTCCACGACACCTTCGTCGACGTCGGCGTCCGCATCTGGCTCGCGCCGTACGAGAGCGCGCACCTGGCCGACCCCGGCTTGATCCGCGACCCGTCCAACCTGCTGTTCGCCGGGACCATCGAGATCGACCACGTCCCGGGCGAGGACCGCTGGGACCTGGTCCCGGGCCGAATCGCCCGCGAGCACTTCGACGAGGAGGTCTTCGCGCTCCTCGAGGAGGACGAGGACCGTCGCGTCACGATGTTCGTCGAGTTCGTCTGCCGCGACGCGGACGGCGAAGCGCTCGCCGGGCTCGACGGCTCGATGGTGCTCGAGGGCCTCGAGATCCGGGTCCGCGGCGGTCTCTGAACCGAAGCGCGTCCGCACCGCCTCAGCGCCCTCGGTCGACCGGCCGGGGGCGCTGACGTATGCTCGCGGCATGGACGCGCTCGACCAGCTTCGGACGCGCCTCGAAGCGCTCGGCCCGCTCGGCAAGGACCTGCGTCCACGCTTCGAAGGGGTGGCGCGCCGCCTCGAGCGGACCGAACGGCGCCTCGCCGGGTTCGCCCGCCTGAACGACGTGACCGCCGCCCTCGCCCGGGTCGAGACGACGCACGACGTCGACGCGGTGCTCGACCGGATCCTCGGCGCCGCGCTCGAACTGAGCGGCGCCGACCGCGGGCTGGTGGTGGTGCGGGACGACGCCTCCGAGGACGGGTTCGAGGTCCGCGCGGCCCGGGCCCTCGGACGCGGCGAGGCGAGCGCCAGCGACCAGCAGCTGAGCCGCTCGCTGATCCGTCAGATCCTCGAGCGGGGCGAGGGCATCGTCACCACGAACGCGCAGGAGGACGATCGGATCCAGGCGGGCGCCAGCCTGCTGGCGCTCGACATCCGCAGCGTCATGGCCGCTCCGATCCGCTCCGGAGGCACGACGCTCGGCGGCATCTACCTCGACACCCGGTTCATGGACCGCACCTTCGACGAGGCCGACCTCGAGACGTTCGAGGCGTTCGCCGACAACGCCGCGATCGCCCTCTCGCTCGCGACCTCGATCCGCGAACGGCGGATGCTCTACCTGCAGTCGGTCCTGGCGCTCGTGAACGCGGTCGAGGCGGCCGACGCCTACACCGCCGGCCACTCCTCCCGCGTCGGCTACTACGCACGCGGCGTCGGCCAGCGCCTCGGACTCCCCTCCGACGAGCTCGAGCGCATCGCGATCGCCGGTTACCTGCACGACGTCGGGAAGATCGCGATGACCGCGAACGTGAGCAAGCCCGGGGCTCTGACCGACGCCGAGTGGGACCAGATGCGCCTCCACCCGGTGCACGGCGAACGGATCCTGCGCGACGCGCCCGCGCTCGCCCCGATCCTGCCGGCGGTCCGGCAGCACCACGAGCGGTGGGACGGCGGCGGCTACCCGGACGGCTTGGTCGGCGATGCGATCGATCCGTACGCCCGCATGCTGGCCGTCGCCGATTCGTTCGACGCCATGACCACCGACCGGCCGTACCGGGCCGCGCTTCCGCTCGAGCACGCCCTGCAGGAACTCCGCGACGGAATCGACGCCGCGTACGAGCGGACCGCCGCCGAGGCGTTCCTGGCGGCGTTCGAGGACGGGGACCTGGTGCTCGCCGCCCATGACGACCGCGGCGCCGACGCGGTCGACCGCCTGCGGAACGCCTGACCCTCACGAACGGTGCCCGACGCTTCCGTCCCGACGACCGCCTTCCAGGACCCGCTCTTCGAGCCGACGCGCTGGCTCGAGCGGACCACCGACGCCGGTACGGTCGTGCGGGTACGGGTGACGCGCGTCGGCCCCGGCCTGGTCCGGATCGAACGGTACGAGCGCCGTCGCGCCGACGAGCACCGGTTCTCGGGCCGTCCCGCCGAGGAGGGCCGGACCGTTCCGCTGGCGTCGCTCGCCCCGGGCGTCGACGAGGTCCGCCTGTTCGGCGTCGCGTCAGACCACCATGCGGACCCGCATCCGCCAGACGGCGAAGGCGAGCAGCGCCGTCCCGAACAGGAGTAGGTAGGCGACGTCGCCCGCCACCGGACCTCCCCCTTCGGTCAGCACGCCCCGCATCAGCTGCACGCTCCGGTAGAGGGGCGTGAACTCGGCGATCGCGGCCGCGGCCGGCGGGAACCGTTCGGCGACCGGGAAGAAGATGTCGCTGAACAGGAACGAGGGGGTCAGGAACAGCGTGAAGTAGTACGAGAACAGATCGATCGTCGGCACCACCGAGGTGAACGCCAGCCCGAGCGCCGCGAAGGCGAAGCCGATCAGCACGATCGCGAGCAGGGCGGGGATCAGGTGCCAGCCGACCGCCACGCCGAAGAAGAGCGTCACGATCAGGAAGGTCCCGCCGTAGATCGTGGCCCGCGTCACCGCCCACGACGCCTCGCCCACGGTGACGTCCTGGATGCCGACCGGCGTCGCGATCGTGGCGTCGTAGATGCGGCCGAAGTGCAGCTTGACGAAGACGTTGTAGGTGGTCTCGAACGAGGCTCCGTTCATCGCGGAGGCCGCCACCAGGCCGGGCGCGATGTACGTGAGGTAGTCGCCTCCGAAGGCGCCGCCGGTACTGACGTAGTACCCGAGTCCGAGGCCCATGCCGAGCAGGTAGAAGACCGGCTCGAAGAAGTTCGGAAGGATCCCGTAGTGCCAGCGTCCTCGGAACACCCAGGCGTTCCGGAGCCAGACCCGTCCCACGCTCGCCGGATCGATCATCGCGTCACTCCCGCAACTCCCGCCCGGTCAGGGCCAGGAACAGGTCTTCGAGGTTCGAGGGGCGGACGAACGCCCGGTCCGGATCGACGCCGTCGCCCAGCAGGCGCTCGAGCGCCGCCCGTCCGTCGGGCACGAACACGCTCAGGCGGTCCCCCGACCGCTGCGCCGTGGCGCCGACCGCGTCGGCGAGGCGCCGGTACGGACCGTCGTCCCCGCCCTTCAGGCGACCCTCGATCACGTACGGATCGAGCCGTTCGGCGATCAGGCCGCGCGGCGTGCCGGCCGCCACCACCCGGCCGGCGTCCATGATCAGCAACCGGTCGCAGAGGCGTTCCGCCTCGTCCATGTAGTGCGTGCTCAGCATCAGCGTGGCGCCGGCCGTCCGCAACGCCTCGAGCTTGTCCCAGAGCGCCAGGCGTACCTGCGGATCGAGTCCGGTGGTCGGTTCGTCGAGGATCACCAGGTCCGGGTCGGACACCAGGCCGCGGGCCAGCGTGAGCCGCCGCTTCATCCCGCCGGAGAGGGACCGGACCTGCTGGCGTGCCTTCGCCTCCAGGCCCACGAACGCGAGCAGCGCGTCGCTCCGCTCCGCCGCCTCCGTCGGGCCGAGGCCGTGGTAGCGGGCGTGGATCCGCAGGTTGTCCCGGACCGAGAGGTCCTCGTCCAGGTTGTCGATCTGCGGCACCACCCCGAGCCGCGCCTTGATGCGGCGCGCGTCCCGACCGCTCCGCATCCCGAACAGGGTCAGCTCGCCGGAGCTGGGGGGCGTCACCTGGTACATCATGCGCATCGTCGTCGACTTCCCGGCCCCGTTCGGCCCGAGCATCCCGAGCACCTCGCCGGGTCGGACCTCGAAGTCGATGGCGTCGACGGCGACGAACCCCCCGTACCGTTTCGAGAGTCCGCGGGCCTGCGCCACCGGGACGTCCGCGGTCGCCGCAGAGGTCATCGCGTCCCCCGCCCGGACCGGGGCACCGAAGGGAGCGGAGCAGGGCCGAGCGCCGCTCCTGCCTGCTCGAGGGCGCCGACGAGGCGCTGCCGCGGCACCGTCCGGACCAGCCCGGGCGCGCCGCCGGCCAGGGCCCGCAGGAACGCCGCGTCGGCGTCGCCGGTCCCGACCGCGACGAGGCGCACGCCCAGCGCACGCAACGTCGCTGCCTCCCTCAGAGCCGCCTCCGGATCGTCCGGAACGCCGTCGGTCAGGAGCAGCGCGGTCCGCGTCCCGCGTCGGGCGCGGAGCCGGGCCGCGGTCAGCCGGAGGCCCGCCTCCATCCGGGTCCGGCCGAACGGACGCAGCCCGGCGAGGCGCTCCCGGAAACGGTGCGCGTCGATCCCCGCGCCGCAGAGGATGCGGGCGTCGTCGCCGAAGGCGACGGCGCCGACCGCGTGCGAACGACGCACCGCCTGCACGAAGTACCGCCACGCTCCCTCCCGAAGGGCCTCCATCTTGCCGGGGTCGCCCATGCTGGTCGAACGATCGAGGATCAGCCAGGAGACGCCGAGCAGGTGCCGCCGCCGCGGCAGCAGCGCACGACGCACGTGATGCAGAGCCGTCGTCTCCGGCGTCCGGACCGGGCGGACCGGAACCTCGGGCGCGTCGTGCTCGGACCCGCTCACGCCGGCGCCGTCCGTTCGATCCGGGCGTGCCGGAGCACCAGCACGATCAACGCCGCCGAGCCGACCGCGCCGGCGAGCGCCATCGGACCGTAGCCGAAGGCGGCGAACACCACGCCCCCGCCGAGGCTCGATGCGGCGGAGACCGAGCCCATGAACAGGTCGTTGACCCCCTGCGTGCGGGCCTTCTCGGCGGTCCGCAGGCGGTCGGTCAGCCAGGCCGATCCGGCGACGTAGCAGAGGTTCCACCCGACGCCGAGCAGGAACAGCGCGACGAAGAGCGGCACGAAGGCGGGCGAGAGCGGCGCCGCCAGGCAGGAGACGAGCAGGATCGCCCCGCCGAACAGCAGGACCGGGCGGCGGCCATGGCGATCGGTCGCGATGCCGGACACGACCGAGAAGGCGTACATCCCGAGCGTGTGCGCAGCGAACACCACCGAGATCGCTCCGAGGGCGTGGTGATGCGCGTGCATGTGGAGCGAGGTGATCCCCATCACCATCACCATCACCGCCTGCGCGAGCACCAGCGTCGCCATCGCCGTCACCACGCCCGGGTCGCGCAGCAGCTCCGGGAGCGGTCGGGTCGACTCCGGAGCCACGCCGGCCGCGGCGGAGTCGCGCCGCTCGACGGCGTCCCACGCCTCCGCCAGATCCCGGGGTTCGGGCCTCAGGAAGGCGAAGAACACGGTGGCCGTCGCCGAGAACAGCGCGACCGCCGCCAGGTACGGCCCGGCCAACTCGGGCAGACCGAAGGCGACGGCGACCGCTCCGCTCGGCGCGACCAGGACCGGGCCGAGCACCGAGCCGACCGTGCCCCCCATGACGACCGTGGCGACCGCCCGGCCGCGGCGATCCCGACCGTGAATTTCGGCGGCGGTGAAGCGCGCGAACTTGACGGCGGCGCCGGCGGCGCCCGAGAGGAGCAGCCCGATCGCGAGCAGGGCGAAGGCGCCGGTCGCCGCGGCGACCGCGGCGGCCGTCATGCCCGCCGCTCCGAGTGCGGCGACGGCGGTCAGGCCCCGGCGGCGCCCGAACCGTTCGGTCCAAAGGCCGGCGAGGAGCGCGGCGCCGGCGCCGCCGATCTGCGCGGCCGCGAGCGGCACGCCGGCGAGCGCGTCGCGACCGGACAGTTCCGCGCCCACGATGGCGGCGACGGTGGCGGTGACGATGACGCCCGCGGAACCGAGCGCATGGGCGGCGAACAGGGCCCAGGTGATGCGCCCGGAGGCACGGACGGCGGGAGGGGTCGCTTCGGGCACGCGCAACGGTACCGCCGCGCGGGCCGCGGCGCGACCGGTTCGCGCACCCCGCGGGCGGCGGGCGCGGTCCCTCGCGGTAGCCTGTCGCTCATGATCCCCGTCTTCGATGGCCACGTCGACACCCTTTCGGCCCTGCTGCGCGACCCGGACCGCCCGTTCGGCCGTCGGACCGACGCCGGGCACCTGGACGCGGAGCGGGCGCGCGAGGGCGGTTGGGCCGGCGGCCTGTTCGCGATGTACGTCGCCGACCCCCGAAGCGCGCCGCGCCCACGGCCCCGCTCGCGTGCGGAAGCCGCGCCGATCGGGCCGATCGACGGGCCGCCCGCGCTGGAGGCGACGCTGCGCATGATCGCCCTGGCGCGGCGCCTGGACGCGCGCGGCGAGCTGCGGCTCTGCACCGACGCCGACGCGGTCGACGCCGCCCGGGCCGACGGCGTTCCGGCGGCGGTCCTGGCGCTCGAGGGGGCCGAAGCGCTCGTCGATCTCGACCTGCTCGACGTGCTGCACGCCCTCGGCGTGCGCGCGCTCGGTCCGGTCTGGAGCCGTCCGAACCGGTACGCGCACGGCGTTCCGTTCACCTTCCCCGGCCCGCCGGACAGCGGTCCCGGCCTGACCGAACCCGGGCGCGAGCTGGTCCGCGCCTGCGACCGCCTGCGGATCGTGCTCGACGTCTCGCACCTGAACGAGGCCGGGTTCTGGGAGATCGCCGAGCGGAGCGAGCGACCGTTCGTCGCCAGCCACTCGGCCTGCCACGCCCTCTGTCCCAGTCCGCGCAACCTGACCGACGCCCAGCTCGACGCCTTGGCCGAGCGGGACGGTCTGGTCGGCCTGAACTTCGCCGCGGCGTTCGTGCGCGAGGACGGCCTGAACGAGCCGGACACGCCGCTCGAGACGCTGGTCCGGCACCTCGACCGGCTCGTCGCCCGCCTCGGCGAGGACCGGGTCGGATTCGGCAGCGACTTCGACGGGGCGACGGTGGTGGACTCCGTCGGCGACGCCGCCGGCCTCCCCCGGCTCCTGGACGCGTTGCGGGCGCACGGGTGGGACGAGGGGACGCTCCGCAAAGTGGCGTACGAGAACTGGACGGCGCTGCTGCGCCGCGTGCAGGGCGACGCCTAGGAGCGGCCGTGGCGACGCCCGGCGAGGAGCGGACGCACGACGGCGCACGGCCCGCGCGGGTCCCCGCCTTCGTGCGGTCGTGGGCCCGGAGGGTCGGGGCGTTCGGGGGCGCCTCGTCGGAGACCGTCTCCCTCGTCGTCACGGCGATCGTGGTCGGCATCCTGGCCGGCCTCGCCGCGGTGGCGTTCGACACGGCCGTGCACGCGGCCGATCGATTCGTCGGCGGTCTCTCCGATCGGATCGGCGGTCCGGCCGCGGTGCTCGCCACGATCCTGATCCCTGCGCTGGGCGGGCTGGCGGTGGCTCCGATCGTCACGCGTTGGGCACCGGACGCGCGCGGCTCGGGGATCCCGCACGTGATGGTGGCGGTCTCGAACCTCGGCGGCCGCGTCTCGCGGGGGCTGCTCGCCTGGCGTCCGATCGCGACGGTGATCTCGGTCGGCAGCGGCGGCTCGCTCGGGACGGAGGGTCCGGTGGTGCAGCTCGGCGCCGCCCTGGCGTCGACGCTGTCGCGCTGGTGGCGCCTGAACGACGAGCGCCGGCGGAACCTGGTGGCGGTCGCCGCCGCCGGCGGCATCGCCGCGACCTTCAACGCCCCGATCGCGGGCGTTCTGTTCGCGCTCGAGGTGATCCTGGGCCAGTTCCAGGGGCGCTACTTCGCCTCGGTCGTGATCGGTGCGGTCTCGGCGACGGCGGTGTCGCGCTCGATCCTCGGCGACGCGCCGGCGTTCGCGGTCCCGGCCGACTACCGCATGGCGACGCCGGCCGAGCTGCCGTACTACCTGCTCCTGGGCGTGCTGGCGGCCGTGCTGGCCGTCGCCTTCATCCGCGTGATGGTCGGGAGCGAGGACCTGCTCAACCGCTTCCAGGTGCGCCCTTGGATGCGGCCGGCGCTGGGCGGCCTGGCGGTGGGCGTGCTGGCGGTCGGCCTGCCGCAGGTGTGGGGGCGGGGGTACGGCACGACCGGTGCGATCCTGAACGAACAGATCGCCGCGCCTCTGCTGCTCGCCCTGCTGGTGGTCGGGAAGATGCTCGCGACCGGCGCCTCGATCGGTTCGTGGGGGGCCGGCGGGATCTTCGCGCCGGCCCTGCTGGTCGGGGCTGCGTTCGGGGCGCTGTTCGCGGCGGTGGCGGGCGCGGTCCTGCCCGGACCGGAGCTGCGGACCGGTCCGTTCGCCGTGGTCGGCATGGCGGCGGTGTTCTCCGGCGTGACGCGGGCACCGATGAGCTCGATCGTGATGATCTTCGAGATCTCGGGGAGCTACGACCTGATCCTGCCGCTGCTGCTCTCGGCGGTGATCGCGACGCTCGTCGCCGACCTGCTCCACCCGGAGTCGTTCTACCGGCTGATGCTGTCGCGCCGCGGCCTGAGCCTGCTGCGCTCGCGCGACATCGACCTGATGCAGTCGGTGCGCGTCTCGGAGGTGATGGACCGCGAGGTGCCGACCGTGACCGAGACGGCGACCCTGCGCGAGTTCACCGAGACGCTCGCGACCTCGCACCATCACGGCTTCGTGGTGGCCGACCGGTCCGATCCCGACCGGATGGTCGGGGTCGTGACCCTCGCCGACCTCGAGGCGGCGCGACGGGACGGACGCGCGCTCGCGGAGACGGTCGGGGCGATCTGCACCCGCTTGCCGTACGTGGCGGTCCCGGACGAGCCGGCGAGCGAGGTGCTCGAACGGATGGGTCGGCTCGGGATCGGCCGGATGCCGGTGGTGGATCGTGCCCGGCCGGACCGTCCGCTCGGCATGGTGCGGCAGGCCGATCTGGCGCGGGCGTACTACCTGGCGGTGCAGCGGGAACGGTCGCAGGAGCGACTCCAGGAACGGCTGCGCCTCCGGGACCTGACCGGTCAGGAGATCGTCGAGGTGACGGTCCCACGTACGTCGGCGCTGGCCGGCGTGCGCCTGCGCGACGCGCGCCTCCCGCGCGAGAGCATCGTGGTCGCGATCCGGCGGGACGGTCGCACCCTCTTCCCGCACGGGGACACCTCGCTCGAACCGGGGGACGCCGTCGTCGCGAACGTGGCGCCCGGCCACGGGGGCCGGTTCCGCGCGCGCGTCACGGCGCCGCCCGGCGATCCTGACGCG
>SLSQ01000005.1 GCA_007130355.1 Trueperaceae bacterium | reverse complement strand
GCCCTCCCGTCAGCCGCGGCGCGGCAGGCCGGCGACCGGTCCGAACCGGCGCGACGCTTCGCGGCCCGCGTCGCCGTGCAGCAGCCGGAGGTCGGCCCGGCCGGACTGGAGGAGTTCGTAGAGCCGGTCGCGGAGCCAGGCACGTTCGATCGGTCCGTCCGGGCAGACGGCGCGGGCGGACGCCTCGTCCGGCGCGATCCAGCCCGGTTCGAGGCAGCGCACGATCTCGAGGTCGTCCTCGACCGGAGCGACCAGCGTGTGCAGCCGTCCCTCCTGCAACGCTTCCAGCGTCGGCCCCGGGCCCGAGACGCCCTCCTGCTCGAGCCGCTCGAGCAGCGCCCGGTCCTCCGCCTGCCGCGCCTCGGCGACGAGTTCGGTCAGCGGACCGGCCCAACGCGGCGTCGGCAGGTCCGGATCGGCCGGAGCCGGTGCGCGCGTCAGGATCCGCTCGCGCGCCGGAACGGACAGGGCCTCCTCGAGCTGCTTCGTCCGGCGCGGCTCGCCGATCAGCGCGAGGCGCGCGTTCGGGTCGGTACCGACCGCGATCTGCAGGCGCTCGGCCAACTCGGCGACGAAGCGGGCGGTCCAGGCGTCCTTGCGGGCCTCGAAGTCGTCCATGCCCGCTCCGCCGCGGGCCGGACGGCCCGGCATGCCGGTCGAGTGTTCGCCGTAGCGTCGCCAGGCGTCGGTGTCGATCGCCCGCACGTAGGCGCCGGCCTCGATCGCTTCGCCCAGGTCGACGACGAACAGTCGCGCCCTCCGCTCGTCGACGAACGCCGCCACCAGCGGCGAGCGCGAGGCCAGCAGCAGCCGCAGCGGCGAGGTCACCGGCGGGCCCCACCAGGCCGCCGCCTGCGCGGTGCCGCCCGGCAGCGGCGGAGCGACGCGCAGCAAACGCTCGCCGACCGGTTCGTCCCGGGCGGGGTCGAGGAAGAGCACCAGCACGCCCTCGCCCGCCGACCGCAGCCGCTCCCGCACCTGCCGCTCGAGCCGCTCGCGCCGCTCCCGCTCCAGCGAAAGGCCGCGCAGCGCGGCGTCGGCGCGCTGCGCCGGGGCGTTCGGGTCGTCGCCGGCGTGCACGTCGAGGATCACGGTCGCCAGGGAGCCCTCGTGGGCGTCCAGCCGCTTCAGCAGGTCCAGCAGGTCGCGGCGTGCCGGTTGCTCCTGGGGGACGGGGGCTCGGGCTTCGGTCGGGGTCGTGTCGGTCACGGTCGCCTCCTTCGGTCGGGGCGTTCGCGGGGCGTGATTCGCCGGGCGTGAGCGGTCTTCCTTCAGGCTACGCCCGCGCCGTCGTCGTGGGGGTCGCACGGACACCGGCCCGCACGCGCGCGTGGGGCGGACCGCACGGTTCCGGTCACGCCGCGGCGCCCTGTCGTCCCGAGCCGACGTCGGCGATCGCGTGCGTCAGCGATCGTGCGCCCGCCAGCCGACGGCGATCAGTTCGCGAAGCACGTCCAGATCGACGTCGGCCAGCTTGTTCACGTAGACGCAGCCGACCCCGGTCCTGTGCTTGCCGAGCTTCTCGAGCAGGGCGTCGGAACCGGGGCCGGTGCGCAGTCCGTAGAGGGACAGGCGCTGCTTGCCGGGGGCGAAGCCGATCCGGCAGAACTCGCCGGAGTGTCCCGAGTCGTAGCGGTACGCGTACTGGCCCCAGCCGATGATCTGCCCCCACATCGCCGGCGGCTCGCCCGTCACCTCGGTCATGAGCCGCACCAACGTTTCGGAGTCCCGCTTCCGGGTCGGGTGCTCGATCGCCGCCACGACGGCGTCGGGGTCCAGGTCGGTTCTCTGCATGGTGGGGGCCATGCGCGAGCGTAGCAGGGCGCGACGCGCCAAGCGTGCGCAGGTGCCGGGTACGATGCCGGGCGCGAGGGCCCTTAGCTCAGCGGTGAGAGCAGGCGACTCATAATCGTTTGGTCCCGGGTTCGAGTCCCGGAGGGCCCACCAACGTTCGCCACGCCGTTCGCGTCGCACCCGCCTTCACGTCCACGTGGAGGAAGTTCTCGATCCGGCGTCCTGGATGAAGCCCGCCCGACGTCTCGATCTCGACGACCGATCTCGGACGTCGATAAGGTGCTCCACGACCGCTGGCCCGCCGAAAGGATCCCCGTCATGCCCGAGTACGATGCCGAGGCGTTCGTGACCGCCGCCGACCTGCGCGAGCGTCGCGCCTACGACGGTGCCTGAGCGAGCGGCGCCCCGCGGCACCTTCTTCGAGGTGCTCGCCGTCTTCACCCGCTTGGGCCTCACCTCGTTCGGCGGGCCCGTCGCCCACCTCGGGTACTTCCGAACCGAGTGCGTCGAACGCCGGGCGTGGCTCGACGACGACGCCTACGCCGACCTGGTCGCGCTCTGCCAGTTCCTGCCCGGCCCGGCCTCCTCGCAGGTGGGCATCGGACTCGGGTACCGCCGCGCCGGGTTGCCGGGGGCGTTCGCGGCGTGGTTCGGGTTCACGCTGCCTTCGGCGCTGGCGCTCGCCGCGTTCGCGTTCGGCGTGCAGGCGGTGGGCGACGTCGAGGGCGCCGCCTGGTTGCAGGGGCTGAAGATCGTCGCGGTCGCGGTCGTCGCGCACGCCGTGTGGGGCATGGCGACCAAGCTCACGCCGGACGCGCCGCGGATCACGGTCGCGCTGCTCGCCGCGATGGTGGCGCTGCTGTGGACGGGCGCGCTCGCGCAGGTGGCGATCATCGCGGCGGGCGCGGTGGTGGGCCTGCTCTGGTTGCCGCGACCGGACGCCGCACCCGCGACGACGGGCCGAGGGACGGCACCCGCGACGACCTCGGGTGGCGTCTCGCGGCGCGCCGGCGCCGTGCTGCTCGCGGTCTTCGTGGCGCTGCTCGTGGCGTTGCCGGTCGTGCGCGAGGCGACCGTGTCGCAGGCGGTGGGCGTCGCCGACGCCTTCTACCGCACCGGCGCGCTCGTGTTCGGCGGGGGCCACGTGGTCCTGCCGTTGATCCAGGCGGAGGTCGTGCCCGCCGGTTGGGTCGACGCGTCCACCTTCATCGCCGGCTACGGCGCGGCCCAGGCCGTACCGGGGCCGCTGTTCACCTTCTCCGCGTTCCTCGGCGGCACCATGGCGCCGGGAAGCGCCGGCGTCGGGTACGCCGTGCTCGCGCTCGTGGCGGTGTTCGTGCCGTCGTTCCTGCTGCTCCTGGGGGTGCTCCCGTACTGGGAGGGGCTGCGGCGGCGCGGCGGCGTGCGGCGCGCGCTCGTGGGCGTGAACGCGGCGGTGGTCGGCCTGCTGCTCGCGGCGCTGTACCAGCCCGTGTGGACCAGCGCGATCACCGGGCCGCACGACGTGGCGCTGGCGCTCGCCGCGTACCTGGCGCTCGCGGTGTGGAAGGCGCCGCCGTGGGCCGTCGTGGCGGCCGGGGCTGCAGCGACGGCGATCCTCGCCGCGCTGTGACCGCGGAGGGGCTCGACGCTCGGGTCCGCGCCGCGCGCTTCGCGCAGCTCGCGGACTGGCTGAACGCGTACGTAGTCCGCAAGCGTCCCTAAGCAGGAGGCGCTCCGGTGCGCGTGGATCGCGGACACGGACCCGTGGGCGGCCCGCGCCGGCTGGGACCCGACCGCCGAACGCGTCGGCAAGGATCCGGAAGGCCGGGACCTGGACGGCCCGCTGGACCGCATCGAGGCGGAGCTCGCGACGGCCGACCCCGCCGCGCCGTGGACGATGAACACCGTCCTCGCGGGCATCGGGATCGATCGTCCCGAACAGGACGGACGGCCCTCCCGCGCTGACGGTTCACCGCTCCATCGCCCCCTTCCCGGCCAGGATCTTCTCCCGCGCCTTCTCGATGCGGGCGTAGCGGGTCTCGGGCTTCTTGGCCGAGGAGAGGTGGAACAGGTAGCTGCGCTGGCGTCCGGGCGTGAGCCGGTGGAACGCTTCGGCGAGTTCGGGGTCGGCGTCCAGGCTCTCGACCAGTTCGTCGGGCCAGTCGAGCTCGACCCGCTCCTTCGGCGGCTTGATGCCCGCCTCGGCGTACGCCATCGCCTCCTTCAGGTAGGCCCGGACGGTCGCCTCCTGCTCGGCCACCTGCTCGTTGCGGGTGAAGCGGATCATGTCGGGGTGCCGCGTGTTCGGGCCCTGCTTCTCGAGCACCCCGTCGGGGTCGTTCAGCAGCGCGGCGTCGAAGAAGCTGAGGCGGAAGTCGCCGCGGAAGGCGCCGAAGATGGCGACGTTGCGGCCGGCGTGCATGTAGCAGGGGTGGGCCCACTTCAGCGTCTCGGTCAGGCCGACGTCGCGGCAGATCCGGCGCAGTTCGTGCAGGCCGTCGTTCCAGCGACGCGTCGAGCAGTCGGGCGTCGCGAAGCGTTCGCAGCGACCGCACCCTTGGGTGAAGAAGGTCTCGATGTCGGTGATCACGAGGTCATCCTAGGGCCTCGCGGGCACGCGCCGGCGAGGGCCGCCATACGTCACGCCTCGTCGGCCAGCCGCTCCTCGAGACCGTCGAGGATGAGGTCGAGGCCGAAGGCGAAGCTCGCGTCCTCGTCGTAGCCGCCCGGGATCACGTGGTCGCGGATCAGCTCGTTCAGGTACGGGTACTCGCCGGCGGGCAGCCACCGGGCCAGCGCTACGGCCATCGCTGCGTCGTCGGGCAGGTCGTCTTCGGCGGCGCTGGCCTCGGCGACGTGCAGCCGGTGCACGCCGAACCCGTGCACGAAACCGTCGAGGGTCGAGAGGGCGTGGACGGCCGTACCCGGTGCGAAACCGGCGCGTCGCAGGCTGCCGATCGTGTTCTCGAAGTGCTGCAACCGTGCCGGGCCCGCGCTGGCGCGCGTTCCGACCAGTCGCACGGCCCACGGGTGGCGCGCGAAGGCGGCGCGGGACGAAACGGCACGGCGACGCATGGCGGTCTTCCAGGGGGTGTCTGCGGGCGGGGCCTCGACCTCGGCGATCACGAGGTCGACCATCCCGTCTAGAAGGTCGTCCTTGTTCTCGACGTGGTTGTAGAGCGACATCGCCTCGACGCCCAAGGCGCGGCCGAGCGTGCGCATGCTGAGCCGCTCGAGGCCGCGCGCGTCGGCGAGTTGGACGCCGGCGCGCAGGACGCGCTCGCGGGTGAGGGGTTCGCGGTGGTCGCGCGGTTCGGTCGTGCCCAAGGTCGGCGCCTCCCTTCGGTCCGACGGCGCGGCGCTTGACGTACGTACACCGTAAGCGTACCTTGGGGGCGAGAGCTTACACCGTACGTCTTCGGGCGCGCCTTCCGTCGCCCCGAAGGGCGAGGAGCCCAAATGCACGAACTCCGGCACGTGGCGAACGGCCTCCGGCGCTGGGGCGGCGCGTCCGCCCTCTACCTGGCGACCGCCTACCTGGCGGCGATGGCGTACTTCCTCGTCGTCGTCGACTACCCGGGCACGACCGATCCGCACGACAAGGTCGCGCTCTTCGCCCAGAACCTGATCGGACTGCAGCTGGCCTACCTGGCGATCTACGTGGTGTTCGGCGTCGGGGCGATGGTGCTCGCGTGGGCGCTGCACGAGCGGCTCGCCGCCTCGGCTCCATCCGCGATGCGCCTGGCGACCGGCGTCGCGCTGGTGTGGGGCGGGGTGCTGATCGCCAGCGGCCTGGCGCTGAACGCCGGGATGGAGACGGTCGTGGGGCTGCACGCCGACGAGCCGGAACGTGCCGCGACGGTCTGGCTCGCGGTCGAAGCGGTGACCTCGGGCATGAGCGGCGGTCAGGGCGAGGTGCTCGGGGGGCTGTGGACGCTGCTGGTGAGCGGGGTCGCCTGGCGCTCCCGTGGGCTGCCGCAGGCGCTGAGCGTGGTGGGCGGGCTCGCCGGCACGGCGGGCGTCCTGTCGACCGTGCCCGGCCTGGGCGACCTGGTGGCCGTCTTCGCCCTGGGTCAACTGGCGTGGTTCGTCGGGCTCGGCGTCGTCCTGGTGCGGCGACCCCCGGAGCGTGCCGGCACGGCCGGCGCCTGAGCCGAAGCGCACCGCTCGCGGCACCGTTCGCGCGCGCGGTGCATGATGCGAGCACGAAACGCGCACCCGATGGGAGGGAACGTGGACTTCACCGTGAACGTCTGGGCCGTGCTGGTGGCGACGGTCGCCTACTTCGCGCTCGGCGCCGTTTGGTACCTGGCGCTGAGCAAGCCGTGGCTGGCGGCGGTCGGGTTCACGCGCGAGGATCTCGAGCAGGGGTCGAACCCCGCGATCTTCGGGGTCACCTTCGTGCTCGAACTCGTGACCGTCTTCACCCTGGCCGTGCTCTTGGGCAACATGGGTCTGACGGGGGCCGGCGGCGGAGCGGCGCTCGGAGCGCTCGTCGGCGTCGGCATCTGGGTGACGCTGATGTCGGTCACGTTCCTCTACGAGCGTCGCGAGCCGGCGCTGTTCCTGATCGACGGCGGGTACCACCTGATCGCGCTGGTCGTGGCGGGAACGATCCTGGGAGCCTGGCCGCCGGGCTGAGCGCGCGGCGACTCGGTCATCGCGCACAGGGGTACGGCGGGGCCGAACGTACGTTGAGGAATGACGCATCGAGCTCGCCCCCGAACGCAGCGGCGCGGTTCCGGCCGTGCACCGACCGGCCCGCACGGGGTGCGCGCCGTCGCCCTGGCGTGCGCCGTCCTGATCGCAGGCTGCGCCGCGCCTTCCGATCCCGGTCCGACCCCCGACCCGACCTTGGAGCTCACGCCGGAGGCTTCGGGGTTCGTGAACCCGGTCGCGGTGACGAACGCCGGCGACGGCTCCGAGCGGCTGTTCGTCGTCGAACGCGACGGCCTGGTGTTCGTCGTCGAGGGCGGGAGCGTACAGGAGACGCCGTATCTCGACCTGAGCGGCGCCCTCGGCGACCGAGCGGGCGAGAACGGCCTCCTCGGATTGGCCTTCCACCCGTCGTTCGCGTCCAACGGCCGGCTGTTCACGCACTTCGTCGACGATGCACGTGGGAACGTGCTGGCCGAGCTCGTCGCCGATCCTCCCAGCGCCGACACCGTCGACACGGGGACGCTCGAGGTCCTGCTCCGCGTCACGACCACCTCCGATTTCCATGTGGGTGGCCACGTCGCGTTCGGTCCCGACGGCTACCTGTACGCGGGCCTCGGCGACGGCGGCGTCGCGGCAGCCGCACAGGATCTCGCGGACCCGTACGGCGGCCTGCTGCGGCTCGACGTCGATGGCGCCGTGGTGCCTTCGGTGCCGGACGACAATCCCTTCGTAGGCACCTCGGGAGCGAGGCCCGAAACGTGGGTCTACGGACTCCGCAACCCCTGGCGCTTCTCGTTCGACGCCGAGACCGGCGACCTCTGGATCGCCGACGTCGGCGAGGACGCCGTCGAGGAGATCAACGTGCTGCCGGCGGGCGCGGCGGGCGGCGCGAACTACGGTTGGCCGATCATGGAGGGCGACAGGTGCTACTCGCCCGCCACCGACTGCGACCGGAGCGGCCTGACGCTCCCCGACTTCGTCTACACCCATCCGAGCGACGGGGGCCGATCGGTGACGGGGGGCTACGTGTACCGGGGAGCCGCCATCCCGCAGCTGGTCGGGTCGTACGTGTTCGGCGACTTCATCAGCGGCGAGCTGCTCGTGGTGCGGTCCGGGACCGACGGATCGGAACCGGAGCCGCTCCTCGAAACCTCGTACCGAGTCGTCGGCTTCGGTGTCGACGAAGCGGACGAGATCCTGGTGGTCGACTACGCCGGGGGCGGGATCTACCGGTTGGTGCCGAGCGGGCCCTGACCGCCGTGGGCGTCGTCGCCTCCGCCCCCGGCACCCACGATTCGGTAGACCGTTCCCGTGCCGGAGTCGGTGACGTAGATCTCGCCCGCTTCGTCCTCGCCGAAGGCGCGGACGTTGGCGTCGACGTCGAAGACGAGGGCACGGTCCCACGCGCCTTCGAACCGCTGGGCGCCCCACACCTTGCCCGAGCAGAAGTCGCCGTACGGGTAGGTGCCTTGCAGTCGCGGGGTCGCTGCGGCCGCGCACGACGTATCCGCCGGTGACCGAGCAACCCGAGCCGTGGTCGGAGGACGACGAGCTCGGGGCGTTGGATCCCGACGAGTCGCAGGAGGTCGACCCGTCACGTTTCGTCGACCAGGCGGAGGTGGGGATCGCGACGTTCGTGATGCCGCGACACCGAGTACCTGGTCGCGATCATCGCCGACGACGGCACCCTGTGGGCCCGGACGCTGCGTGCTCACGACGAGTTGCGGTCCCCGACGACGTGAGCCGGGCCGAGCTCGGCGACGCCGACACCGGCCTGCTCGGCGAGGCCGAGCGCGCCATGCACGCCCTCTGCACGCCCTCTCGGCCGACGAACTCGATCGCTCGCAGCGGTGCGACCGCGCCACGCGACGCCTGCTGGACCTGGTCGCGACCAAGCGCGAAACGCGGAAGGACGTCGTCGAGTCGGCGCCCGATTCGGGCGAGACGGCCGCCGACGAGGTCGACCTGATGCAGGCGCTCAAGCAGGGTCTGGCTCAGGCCGACGAGGACGGGGACGACGACGCCCCCTCCGACCTCGAAGGGCGTACCGAGAGCGAGCCTTACGAACGCGCACGGGCGCTCGACATCGAGGGTCGCAGCAGCATGAACGAGCAGGAGCTGATCGACGCGGTTCGGACGGAGGCGCGAGGCGTCTTGAAACGCCGTGCGCCCGCGTGCGCCCGCACCCGGTACGCGGTTTCGAGGAGCCTCCCTTACGCTTCGGGTGGTAGCCCGGACGCGGCACGGACCTCGCCCCGTAGGGCGGCCAGTTCCGTTCGGAGGGCCTTCAGCTCCGCGGCCACCGCTACCTCGCCGTCGCTCGCGTCCGCGTCGTGTCCGACGAAGAAGGTGGCGAGCGTCGCCGTCACGTACCCGAAGACGCCGAACACGTACAGGGCCAGGAACACGCACAGCACGCGTCCCTCGAACGTCTACGGCCAGGCGTCGGAGCCCAGGGTGGTCATGACCATCGCCGTCCTCCACAGCGCTTCCCCGTAGCTGTCGATGCCGCCCACGCCCCGGCGTTCGAAGGCGAACATCCCGGCGGAACCCGCGACGACGACCACCGTCGTGAGCGCCACGATGTACGCGTAGCCGCGCCGGTGGAGGCTCGCGCCCAGCGCCCGCATGCCCCGGTTCAGCGAGCTGAGCAGGCGGAACAGGCGCAGGCCGCGGCCCACGCGGGCCAGGCGGAGCAAGCGCACCACCCGCACGATCCGAACGACGCGCAACGTGGGCACCAGCGACGAGAGGGCGGATGGCCAGTTCCGTCGCAGGTACGCGAACCTGCGTGTCGCCAGGACCAGCTTCGTCCCGAAGTCGACGATGAAGACGACCCAGACGACGGTCCCGATCATGAAGAAGGGGCGGCTCTCGCCCCACACCAGTTCGGCCACCAGAAGCGCCAGCCACACGAACGCGAGCGCGACCATCGGCCCCTCGAGCCGGTCCTCCAAGGTGCGGGGTGTTGTGCCACGACCTCGAGGCGGGTGACGGAACGCCGTTGGTGTCGCTGCACGGCACCGCGTTCGATTCGGCCGCCCTCAGCTTCGGTCCGAGCCTGCCCGCGCTCGCCCAGCGTCACCGGGTCCTCGCGTTCGATCGGCCGGGGTACGGCGAGAGCGAGGTTCCGCCCTTCGGCATCCGCACCGGGTGGCGTCGCTCGCCGTGATCGGCGTCTACGGACTCGACGCGCGCATCCCGATGCCGCTCGTCCCGTTCGTGAACACGCTCCTCGAGTTCACGGCCCGAAACGGGTGAGGTTCCGGGTCCAGGACGGCACCGCTCAGTCCGGCGGTGGCGTGTCCGACGCGGCGTCGAGCGTCGAAGGCCGGCCTCGTGCCGGGCGCTACTCGAGGCTCGCGAAGAACGCGCCGATCGCCGCGGCCGCGCCGGCCGGCCAGGTGTGCCGGCCGTACCCGCGCGGCGTGCTGGCGTCGTCGCGGGCGCACCACACGACCGGGTTCGCGGCGCCCACGGCGCCGTGCCGTGCGCAGCGCAAGCGCGCCATCGGGCCCGACGTCACCGGCGTCGCCGGAGCCAGGCCGAGCGCGTTGGCGCGCCGGAACGCGTCCCGCGCCGCCGACCCCTCGCGGACGGGCACCAGGCGGTCGTCCGGATGGTGGACGAGCAGCGCGGCCGCGCCCCCGACGCACCCGTCGGCCTGCAGTCCGCCACCGACCGACGCCACCGCCCGCACCCGGTCGCCGAGCCGGCAGGCGACGTCGTTCGCGAAGTACGCGCCGAGCGAGTGGCCGACGACGAACACGCGGTCCAGGTCCAGGCAGTGCGCGTCGCCGAAGTAGTCGATCAGGGCCTCGACCAGCGCGAAGTCACGTGGCCGCTCGGGCGGGTCGTCCGGGCCGCCCCATGCGAACGCGCCCGGCACGGTCGGGAGCGCGCGCGGGTAGACGATGACCGCCTCGGGCAGGGCCGCGTCGAGGCGGACGTAGCGGCGAACCTGCGCCGCGTCGTTGGTCCGACCGTGGAAGGCGAGCACCAGGTCGCGAGGGGCCGCTGCCGGGCCCGACGGAACGCGCGCCAGGAACGTACGCTCGATGCCGTCGACGACGACTCGGCCGGTCGGGTCCATGGCCGATGCGGCGTCGCATCCGTTCGAGGGGCGCGGCATGCCGCGCCCCTCACCGGGGACGCCCGACGCAGCGACCGATACGTCGCCCGATTCGCCGGCCGCTTCGCCGGCCGCTTCGCCGGCCGTGAGCGGCGTCGTACGCGGCACGCAGGCGGCGGCCAGCGCGACGGCGGCGAGCACCGCCAGCACGGCCCGCGCCCACCGGCGCCGGTGCGTAGGCGGTCGCGACCCCGGCTCGAACCGCTCGTGCGCCGACGACATGGCGCGATCGTAGCGCCCCGGCGTCGCGCTCGACGTGAAGCGATCGCTGCTGGGGACCTTCCGCCCTTGCACGGTCGTCGCCGGACCGGAAGGGTAGGGGAAGACGATCGGGAGGTGGCGCGTGCAGTACCCGACGCAGGACGCTCGGTGCGCTCGAATCGTGCGAGGTGCGCTGCACGCTCGCCGGATCCTGCTGCTCGCGCTGGTCCTGGTCACGCCCGTCGCGGCCACGCCCGTCGCCGCCACGTCGGACGTCGCCCCGCTCGACGTCACCGCTCTCGAGGCGTTCGTCGACGGCGCGATGGCCGCGCAGTTCGACGAGCTCGACCTGGTCGGCGCCGTCGTCACGGTCGTCCAGGTCGACGGGCCGACGTTCCGCAAGGGGTACGGGTACGCCGATCTCGGCTCGCATACGCCGGTGGACCCAGGCCGCACCCTGTTCCGCATCGGATCGGTCACCAAGCCGTTCGTCTGGACCGCGGTGATGCAGCTCGTCGAGGAGGGCGTCGTCGATCTGAACGCCGACGTGAACACGTACCTGAGCACGGTTCAGGTGCCGGACACGTTTCCGGAACCGGTGACGCTGGCCCACCTGATGGCCCACACCGCGGGCTTCGAGGACCGATCGGTCGGCCTGTTCGCGCGCACCCCGGACGCCGTCCGGCCCCTGGCGGAACTCCTGGGCGAGGGGCTTCCCGCCCGCGTCCGTCCGGTCGGCGACGCCGCCGCCTACTCGAACCACGGCGCCGCCCTCGCCGGACTCGTCGTCGAGGAGGTGTCGGGCCTCGCGTGGAACGACTACCTCGACCAGCGCATCCTCGCCCCGTTGGGCATGACGCGCACGACCGGCGAGCAGTCGGTGCCCGCCGACCTCGAAGGGGACCTCGCCGTCGGCTACGAGGTGGTCGGCGGTTCGTTCCTCCCTCGCTCGTTCGTCTACTCGCCGCTGGCGCCCGCCGGTTCGATGAGCGCCACGGGCGACGACATGGCGCGGTTCATGCGTGCGCACCTCCAGGGTGGGACGCACGCGGGCGGCTCGATCTTGCGTGCCGAGACGGTGGAGGCCATGCACCGCACGCACGCGACGCGCGATCCGCGTCTGAACGGGAGCGCGCACGGCTTCATCGAACAGTCGTTCGAGGGCCGACGCTCGATCGGCCACGGCGGCGGCATCGTCGCCTTCCACAGCCTGATGGTGCTGGTGCCCGACGACGGCATCGGACTGTTCGTCGCCTACAACACGCCCGCCGGCGCGGAGGCCACCGCCGGGTTCGTCGCGGACTTCTTCGCGTACCGGTACGGGGCGGACGACCCCGTCGAAGCGCAGTCCCACGATCCCGACGCGCACCGCCCCGCCGTGTCGGGGGAGTACCGCCCGACGCGCGTCGCCCACACCACCCTCGACACCATGGCCGGGCTGCTCCAGACGGCCGCGATCACGTCGCTCGACGACGGGAGCCTGCAGGCCCAGAACTTGGGATCGTTCGGCACGACGCGCTGGCTGCCGGTCGAGCCGTGGGTGTACCGCGAGGTCGGCACCCACGACCTGCTGATGTTCCAGGTGGACGGAGAGGGTCGGATCGTTCGTGCCCTGCTCGGCAGCCAACCGCACGTCGCGTTCGAGAGCGTGGCCTGGCACCAGCGGGTCGGCGTCCACGTCGGCCTGCTCGCGTTCGCGGTGGCGGCCTTCCTTTCCGCGGTCGTCGGCTGGCCCCTCGCACGGCGATGGGGGACCCGCGACCTGAACTCGAGCCGACTCGCGAGGCCGACGGCATGGGTGGCGAGCGCGTCGTTCCTCGTCTTCGTCGCGAGCCTCGCCGTGGTGCTTCGCGATCCCATGGAGCTCGCGTTCGGGGTGCCGCCCCTGCTGCGGGCCGTCCTGGCGATCGGGCTGGTAGGGAGCGCGCTCACCCTGGCCGGCGTGTTCTTCGCCGTGCGCTCGTGGGTACGCCGCGACGGAACCCTCGCCGGTCGGATCCACTACAGCGTCGTGGTGGCGGCCGGGGTCGCCTTCGTCTGGTTCCTGGACACGTGGAACCTGTTGGGGTTCCGCTACTGACCCGCGCGGACTCGGCCGGGCGCGGCCGAGTCGACGCACGGACACCGCCGGTTCGTGTCCAATCACCTCACGCACGGAAGGAGCACGACCATGATCTTCGAGAGCGACTGGGGACCCATCCACTACGACGTCGCCGGACCCGAAGGGGCACCGGTCGTCGTCTTCACGCACGGGATCGTCCTGGACCGTTCGACCTTCGACGCGCAGGTGGCGGGGTTGCGCGACACGTACCGCCTGGTGGTGTGGGACATGCCGGGCCACGGCCGTTCGTTCCCGCTCCCCGGAGGCGATTTCCGGTTCTCCGTCGCCTCCGCGTGCCTCATCGGCCTGCTGGACGAGATCGGAGCGGAGCGCGCCGTGCTGGTCGGACAGTGAATCGCCCTGGGTTCGGTAGAGGCTCTCCACTCACACGAGAGGAGAGAATGGGGCATGCGATTCAAGTACGACCAGGAGACGAGGGACCGGGTAGTCCGCATGTTCGCCGAGCGGCGGGAGGAGGCGCCGGAGGAGTCGAGGACGGCGTCGTACCGGCGGCTCCAAGACTTGACGGGCATTCCGTCCGACACGATGCGAGGCTGGGTCGATAAGGCTCGTGTCGATACCGGCGAGAAGGCGGGCCTCACGACGGCGGAGCGTGAGGAGATCAAGGCGCTCCGGAAGGAGCTGGCGGAGGTGAAGCGAGCGAACGAGATTCTGCGGACGGCGAGTGCGTTTTTCGCGGCCGCGGAGCTCGACCGCCGACTCAAGTGATCGTTGCTTTCATCGATGCGTACAAGGCCTTGTTCGGGGTCGAGCCGATCTGCCGCGTCCTCCGGGACCACGACTTGCTGATCGCCCCGAGCACGTACTACGCCGCCAAGAGCCGGCCACCGTCCGCTCGGCAGCAATCCGACGAAGTTCGCCTGGAGGACGTCAAACGGATCCACCGGGAGAACTACGGGGTGTACGGCGTCCGAAAGGTCTGGCACGCCCTCCAGCGGGAGGGCATTCAGATCGGTCGGGACCAGGTTGCCCGCTTGATGCGGCGGGCGGGCCTACGAGGCGTCTCCAGGCGCGCACGAGCACGGCGAGGCCCGGTTTCCGAGCCGGAGGTGCGGGTGGCCGACTTGGTGCGGCGGGAGTGGTTTCGTGACGCGCCTGATGTCGTCTGGGTTTCCGATTTCACGCACGTCCTTACCCGCGAAGGATGGGTGTACGTCTCGTTCCTGCAGGACGCATTCTCGCGGCACATTCTGGGCTTCACGGTGGCGACGAGCAAGACGACGGAACTCGTCTCTCGGGCGCTCGATCAGGCGGTCAGTGTGCGCAGGCGGAACGACGTGACGTTCCTCGCTGACGGCGTCCTCGTCCATAGCGACGCAGGCAGCCAGTACACGTCTCTGGCGTACAGCCAGAAGCTGCACGATCACGGCCTGGTCGGCAGCATCGGCCGGGTCGGCACGGCGTACGACAACGCCCTGATGGAAAGCACGATCGGCTTGTTCAAGACCGAGCTCATCCACGCCCGCGCGACAGGCTGGCAATCCCGGCAGGAGGTCGAGACGGCGACGGCTCGCTGGGTGGCGTGGTTCAACCGCGACCGGCTCCACGGCGAACTCGGACACCAGACCCCCATCGAGATCGAGATGGCATACGCTCACCAACGCGGCCAGTCAAGGCAGGCCGCGTGAGAACAGAGCCTCCACGAAACCCAGGACGGTTCACTTCGATCGTCGTCGCGGTCACGCGCGCATCCAAGTCCTTCTTCGCTAACTGAAACGGCACGCTTCTATGAAGAGGCCGTCGTTGTCAAGTCGGTTCGTCGATGCTGTTTTGGGTTGCCCTTTCTCCTTGCTTCTATCCGCACTCGTTGTAACCGTCTT
>SLSQ01000161.1 GCA_007130355.1 Trueperaceae bacterium | reverse complement strand
TCGGCAGGTCTTCGGGGTCGAGGTACTGGTAGGCGGTGTAGCCGTCGTAGTTCTTGCGTTGCATGGTGCTCCGTTCTCGGGGCGAAGAAGGGGATCGGGGGGCGATCGCGGCGGGCGCCGCGGGCGGATCAGGAGCGGGGGTCGAGCACGTCGCGCAGCGCGTTGCCGAGCAGGTTGAAGGCGAGGACCGTGATCGCGATCGCGAGGCCCGGCCACACCGCCAGGATCGGTTGGCGCCAGAGGTAGCCCTGCGCGTTCTGCAGCATGGCGCCCCACGAGGCGAGCGGCGGCTGGATGCCGAGCCCGAGGTAGCTGAGCGCCGCTTCGGTGAGGATCGCCCAACCGACGCCGAGCGTCGCGAGGACGGTCGCTTGCGGCAGCACCTGCGGCAGGATGTGGCGGGTCATGACGCGCAGGTGCCCGCCGCCAAGGGCGTGCGACGCCTCGACGAACTCGTGCGTGCGGAAGCGCTTGAACTCGGCGTGCCCGACGCGGGCCATCTGCGCCCAGAAGCCGAGCCCGACCGTGACCACGATCGTGACCGGATGGTTGCCGAAGCTGGTCACGATCACCAGGATCAGGAAGAAGGCGGGGATCGCCATGAACACGTCGACCAGGCGCATCAGGACCGCTTCGACCCGGCCGCCGAAGTAGCCGGCGGCACCGCCGATGCCGATGCCGAGCGTGAGTCCGACCAGCATCGAGAAGAAGCCGACGGCGAGGCTGACGCGCCCGCCGGACAGGATCCGCGAGAACACGTCGCGGCCGAGTTCGTCGGTTCCGAGCCAGTGCTCGGGCGAGGGTCCCTGCAGCACGTTCAGCGGGTTGGTCCGCGACGGCGCGTGGGGCACCAGCTCCGGGCCGATCGCGACGGTCGCGGTCAGGACGAGGAGCAGTGCGGCGGCGGCGATGCCGATCGGCCGGCGCGCGATGCGCCGTAGGACGCGGGCGCGGGCGGCCCGGCGGGCGCCGGCACGCGACGGGGCCGTGGCGGCGACGTCAGCCATGACGGATCCTCGGGTCGACCGCCGCGTAGAGCAGGTCGACGGCGATGTTCACGGTGATCACGAGCGCACCGGCGAGCAGGGTGACGCCGAGGATCACCGGGTAGTCGCGCCCGTTCGCCGCCTCGATCGCGAGCCGGCCGATGCCGGCCCAACCGAAGACGCTCTCGATCACGACCGAACCGCTGAACAGCACCGTCGCGATCAGGCCGATCATCGCGACCACCGGCACCAGCGCGGTGCGCAGCGCGTGCCCGATCAGCACCGTCCGTTCGTAGAGGCCCTTGGCGCGGGCGGTGCGGACGTAGTCGGAGGCGAGCACCTCGAGCAGCGCGGCGCGCGTGACGCGGACCACGTTCGGCATCAGGCTGAAGGCGAGCACCCCGGCCGGCAGGATCAGGTGGCGGATCCGGTCGCCGAGCTCGAAGCCTCGGCCGATCGAGTACGAACCGCTGGCCGGCAACCAGCCGAGCTGGACCGAGAAGAGGATGATCATCACGATCCCGAGCCAGAAGTTGGGGACGGACATGCCGAGGGTCGTGACGGTGCTGACCAGGTGATCGGGCCAACGGTCGCGCCGCAGGGCGGCGATCACGCCGAACACGATCCCGAAGACCGCGGCCAGCACGAGGGAGGCGACGCCCAGCGTCAGGGTCGGACCGATCCGCTGCGCGAGCAGGCGCGACACCGGAAGCCCTTGGTTGATCGAGGTGCCGAGGTCGCCTCGGATCGCTCCGGCGAGCCAGACCAGGTACCGCTCGTGCACCGGTCGGTCGAGCCCGAAGCGCGCCAGGCGCGCCTCGCGTTCGGCGGCGGTCGATTGGAAGTCGATCAGCGACGACGGTCCGCCGGGCGCCAGGTTCATCATGAAGAAGGTCAGCAACGACACCAGGAACAGGACGAGCACGCCCTGCAACAGTCTTCGAACGACGTAGACGGTCATGGGCTCTCCGCGGGGCGGGGCGGCCGGTCACGCCCGGGGCGCGCCCCGGGCGGACGGAGCCGCGTCCGGAACGCGCACGGACGCGCGGCACAGGGCCGCGCGTCCGCTCGGCGCGGGCGCGGCCTCAGCGCGCGACGTACCAGTCGACGGCGTGCTGGAAGGCGGTGGCGGCGGTGATCTCGGGGAACCCGTGCAGGTTCACCGACTTGGCGGTGAGGATGTCCGGGTACCAGAGGTAGAGGTACGGAAGCTCGACCGCCAGGAGCCGCTGCATCTCCGAGTAGGCTTCGATCTGGTCGTCGAGCGTGATGGCGCGACGGCCGGCCCGCATCAGCTCGTCCAGCTCCTCCGAGCAGTAGTTCGGGATGTTGTTGCCGCTCTGCGCGGCGTCGCAGCTGAAGTACGGCGCGACGTCGGCGGTGGGGGGCATGCTCCACCAGGCGAGGGTCACCTCGTAGTTGCGGTTGACGACCACGTCCTGGATGTAGGCGTTCCACTCCATGACCTCGACGTCGGCGATCACGCCGATGTCCTCCCAGAACTGCTGCACCAGCAGGGTGGCGGGCACGAGGTCGCCGAACTGGCCGGTCGGCATCGCGAACTCGAGACGCTCTCCGTCGCGTTCGCGGACGCCGTCGGGACCGACGGTCCAGCCGAGCTCGTCGAGCATGGCGCCGGCCGCTTCCGGGTCGTACGGGTAGGTGGGCACGTCCGGTTCGTAGAGGGCGCCGAGCATCGGGGCGACCGGGCCGGTCGCGATCTCGCCGAAGCCGTCGAGCAGCGAGTCGATCAGCGCCTGCCGGTCGATCGCCGTCAGCAGCGCCTGCTTCAGGCGCGGGTCGTCGAAGCGCGGGTCGTCGTGGTTCGGAGCGACGAAGAAGAACAGGTTCTGCGACTGCTGCAGCACTTCGAGCCGGCCGCCGCTACCGATGCCCGCGACGTCGTTCGGGTTGAGGCGGGTGACGACGTCGAGCTGGCCGCCGCGCGCCTGCGCGACCTGCGTGTTCGGGTCGGGGATGACGCGGAAGATCATGCCGGCCAGGCGCGGTTCGCCCGCCCAGTGCAGCGGGTTCGGCTCGAGTCGGACGAACGATCCGGGCACGAACTCGGCGACCTTGAACGGGCCGGTCGTGACGGGGACGTCCTTGTTGAAGCTCGCCACTTCGAGCGGGTTCTCGGCGTCGGCCAGGACGTGCGCCGGAATGATGCCGGCGAACGAGGCCAGGTAGTACGGAAGCGCCGAGAACGGTGTGTTCAGGTGGAAGACGACGGTGTGGTCGTCCGTGATCTCGACGCGGTCGATGGGCGCGAACTGCGAGGCGCTCTGGGCGCCGAGCGCCTCGTTCTTGATCACGTCGTTGAAGGTGAAGGCGACATCATCGGCGGTGAACGGTTCGCCGTCCGACCACTGCACCCCTTCGCGCAGTTCGAACGTCCACGCCAGTCCGTCCTCGGAGGCGCTCCAGTCGGTCGCCAAGGCCGGAACGGGGGTGAGGTCCTCGGGCGAGTAGCGGGTCAGCTGGTCGAACAGGATCGTGTTGATCAGGTTCGATTCGATGACCGCGCCCGGCGTCCACGGGTTCAGCGTGGGGTCGGCGTTGGTCGCGAGGTTCAGGACGACGGTCTCGTCGGCCTCCTGCGCGAAGGCCGCGGACGGGCCTCCGAACAGCAGACCGAACGCGAGCGCCAGGGCCACGACCGGTCGGATCGCTCTGTACGGGCGGTGCGCGGGGCGACGATTCTCCATGACGATCCCTCCTTTAGGAACGTCCCGCAAGCGCCGCGCGCCGGCTGATCTCCGACGCGGAGGCGCGTACGAGCTGGGCGAAACGGGCGAGGTCGTCGTCGCCGACACGGAACGACGGTCCGCCCACGCTGAGTCCGGCCACGACGGAGCCGTCGGGCCCGAAGATGGGAGCTCCCACGCCGCGCGCGGCGGCGTCGAAGTCCTCGTCGGAGGTCGAGAATCCGCGCTCGCGGACGGCGGCCAGTTCGGCCGCGAGCGCGTCCGCGTCGCGCGTGGTGCGCGGCGTGTAGCCGGGCAGGTCGGCGAGTCGCGCGAGGACCGCGTCGCGCTCGCCGTCGGGCAGCCAGGCGAGGATCGCCTTGGGCACCGCGCCCGCGTGCAGGGGGAACGAGCGACCGAGCACCGAGACCAGGCGCACGTTCTGGGTGCTCTCGCGTCGGTCGACGCAGACCGCCCGGTCGCCCGAGCGGACGAAGAGGTGGACCGTCTCGCCGGTCTCGGCGCTGATGCGATCGAGTTCCGGTCGCGCGAGGTCGATCAGCGAGGCGCTCTGGAAGCGGACGGCCGCGGTCGCGAGCGCGGCGGCGGCCGGCCCCGGTTCGAAGCGCGCGTCGTCGGTCTGGACCAGGTAGCCGGCCGCCTCGAGGGTCTTGAGGCTGCGGTACGCCTGGTTCCGTTCGATGCCGAGTTCGGCGACGACGTCGGCCAGCCCGAAGCGGTGCGGCGGGACGGCGAACGCCCCGAGCACCTGCAGCGTCCGGAGCGCCGAGGTCAGCACGTAGGGGCTGCGCTCGGCGGCGTCGGGGGTGGCGTGGACAGCGTCTCGCATCACGATATGGGTGCGGAGTGTAAGACGCTCTCGGCGATCTGTCAATAGGCATGCACCCGGTCGCATGCGCATGCAGGCGCGGCGGGGGTCGCGGCCCGCGCACGTTCAGCGGTTGCGGTCGTCGGGGTTCGGGAGGTCGAGGTAGGGATCGAACGGTCGGAGGTCGGCGGTTCGGAGTCCTCGGTCGTTCACGAGCAGGTTCTGGGGCGTGTTGCCGGCTCCGAAGTCCACCGCGGCGAGGGAGAGCCGATCCTCTTCGCCTTGGTAGTGGTGGTGCATGATCCCGCCGCCGTAGCCGGGGTCGGCCGGGTCTCCGGAGGTGCCGGCGAGGTTCCCCCGGATCGTGACGTTCCCCAGGGTCGAGAACCCGTTCTCGTGGTCGTGGTAGAGGCCGCCCCCCTGGCTCGCGACGGTGTTGTCGTCGATGGCGCCGTTCCGGACGTCCAGGATTCCGTCGTTGTAGATCCCGCCGCCGTACCCGAAGTCGCTCGGGCCCCCGTACGGCCGGAAGTCGGCGACGTTCCCGGTGACGTCGGAAGCGTTCAGGTCGAGGGTGCCGGCGTTGTAGACGCCGCCGCCGGACACGCGGACCTCGTTGTCGCGGATGGGGGTGTCGGCGAGCGTGACGACGCCGCCGGGAGCGTTGTAGAGGCCGCCGCCGTAGCCGTCCGCACCGGAGAACGTCACGGAAGCCGCCGGTTCGCCTCGGATGATCCACTCGGTGGCCATCTCGGCGTTCGTGGTGACGGCGCGATTGTCGGCGAGGGTGGAGCGGTCGAGATGGAGCGAGCCGGTGGAGGTGTTGTGGACGCCCCCGCCGAACCCGAACGCGCGGTTGCCGGTGACGTGGACGTGGGCCAGGGTCAGGGTGCCGTGGTTCTGGACGCCCGCACCGAAGTAGATGAACTCGCCGCCGGTGATCGTGAGGTTCTCGAGCCGGGCTTCGGTCCCGGGCGGGACCAGGACGACGCGGGACCGCCAGGTGAGCGGTTGGCTGTCGTCCCCGGCGGGTTGTCCGGACGCGCCTCGGATCGTGACGCCGGAGGGCGGGCCGCTGATCACGACGTCGCTCCGGAGGACGAGGTGCGCGTCGGCCAGCAGCCCGGGAACCGGTTCGAGGTCGACGCCGTGGAGGACGACCTCGGCGACGTCGGCCGCGAACCCGACGGTGGTTCCGGAGGGAGCGTTCGCGAGCACGGATCGCAGGGTGCCGGGGACTTCGGGTTCCGGCACGGAGGAGAAGGCGTCGTACGGGTCGTAGTCGCCGGACGAGACGACGACGTGGTCGGGCGTCGTCGTGCGGGTGGTTTCGCCGCCGTCGCCGCGAGCGGTGAGCCGGAGGGTCTGTCGGTCGCGGGTGGGGATGTCGATGGTGACGGTGGTGCCCGAGATGCCGGTCGCGACCGGGAGCGCGTCGCTGGGGTCGCCGTCGCGGAGCGCGTGGACGTCGTACGCGTCGGCACCGGTCGCGCTCCAAGCGAGTTCGAGTCGGCCATCGGGCACGACCGTCGCTCCGAACGAGGAGACGACGGGGTCCGAGCCTGCGCCGGCGACGGTGACGACGACGGTATCGGCGACGGCGCCGTCGAAGACGCTGGTGGCGGTGACTCGGGTTTGGCCGCTGGCGATGGCGGCGAGGGTGCCGTCCTCCGCGTCGATGGTGGCGACGGTCTCGTCGCTGGACGCCCAGGCGACGGCGGCGTCGGCTCCGCCGCTCGTGACGACGGTGGCGGTGAGGATCGTCGTGGCTCCGGCGGCGAGGCTCACGTCGCCCTGATCGATGGTGACGCTGAGGACGTCGAGGACCGGGTCGGCGTCGAACCCGACGCACTGACCCTCGAGGTCGCCTCCGACCGTGTTGCCGCTACCGACTGGGGCGGGGCGGTTCCCCTCGCACTCGAGGTCGCCTTCGACGACGTTGTCCGAAATCGTGAGGTCGCGATTCCCGTCCGCTTCCAGGTCGCCGCCGACGTGGTTGCCGATCAGGTGGACCGGACGCCCGTTGTCCTCGACCTCCAGATCGCCCTGGATCCGCGCTCCGACGACGGAGACGGCGCCACTCCCCCGGACGTCGCTGAGTTCGACGTCGCCGCCCACGGCGACGTGTTCGAGGGTGACCACGCGACCGCGCTCGACCTCGACGTCCCCAGCGACCGTGCCGCCCACGACCTTCAGAACCTGGACTCCTTCGGTCTCCACGTCGCCGTCGATCGCCGCGTCGCGCAGGTCGACACGGGCCGAGCGTTCGGCTTCGACGTCCCCGTGGACGGTCGTGCGCCGAGCGATGAACGTCGCGGCCGGATAGACGAGCACGTCGCCGTCGATCGTGCCGTCGACGTCGGCGAGGGTGGCGCCGGGCGCGACGACGACGTCCCCGCGCACGGACACACGGGTGAACGAGCAGTCGGCGCCTGACGGGACCGACACGTCGTGGTCGAACGTGACATCGACCAGGACGCACGTGGCACGGTCCGACGCGGCGGACGCGTTGGCGGGAACCGGGTGGGGGAGCTTCGTGGTGGGCTCGGTCGCTCCTATGGCTCCATCCGCTCCCGGATCGAGGGCCTCCACGGCCGTCGGTCCGGAACAGGCGGCCAGGATCGCGAGCGTGGCCAGCACCACGAGCGCGATCGGAGCGAACGCACGGAGCGTCGTACGGGGCGAACGGCGGAAGTTCATGGTACGGCCTCCTCGCGCCTCGCGTTCAGGCGTGATTCGACCGTACGCCGCGTCGCGCGCACGGGGCGTGACGATCGTCCGCGTCCCCGCGGGAGGACGACGGGCCGGCGACCCGTCGCAGGCCGATCACCGGCTCAGGGCAGCGCCAACCCCGCGCACTGGCCTTCGGCGTCGCCGTCCACGGCGTTCCCCCCGCCGATCGGATCGGGCACGTTGTCCTCGCACTGCAGGTCGCCCCACACGATGTTGTCCCGGATCTCGAGTCCGCCGTTGCCGTACGCCTGCAGGTTCCCCCGCACGGTGTTGTCCTCGAGCACGACCGGACCGGAGTTGTCGTCGGGCTGCAGGTCGTCCACGATCGATGCGGCGATGCGCACGGCGTCGTTTCCGGTCGGTTGCACGTTGCCGCCGACCGTGGCCCGCTCCAGCGTCACGTCGCCGCCGTCGTCCGGTTGCACGTCGCCGTCCACGTAGCCCCCCTCGATGCGCACCACGGCCGTCGCTTCGGTCTGGACGCTGCCGTCGACGGTGACGGTGTCGAGGTCGACGCCGGCGGCTCGCTCCGCCTGCACGTTCCCGCCGATCCAGGTCTGGAACGACGTGAACGACGCCCCCGGATAGACCAGCACGTTCCCCTCGAAGAAGCCGGCCGTCGCGTCCAGCGAGGCGCCGCGAGAGATCACCACGTTCCCATCGACGTCGACGCGCGCGAAGACGCAGTCGACGCCTTCGGGGATCGTGACGTCGTCGTCGAAGGCGTGGCCGTCGAGCACGCAGGTGGGATCGACGACCGTCGGATCCTCGTACGACGGCGCCGGGTGCGGCAAGGTGGTGGTCGGCTCGCCGCCGGAGCCGCTGCCGGGATCGTCGCCACCGGAACCGCCGCCCGGCCCGCCGCCCGGAGCGGCCGAACAGGCGACCAGGCCCACGGTCAACACGACCGCCGGCAGGGAACGAAGGAACGTACGCAGGAACGGGCGTGGGGCGTGCCGAACGTCGATCATGCGAAGCCTCCTCGGGCCGCTTCGGTTCGTACGACCCCTGATGCTACGCCCCGCCCGCCCCGCCGTCGGTGTCGCCCGCCCGCATCGCGGCCAGGACCTCCTCGATCTCCGGACGGCGATCCGGCGCATCGGCGGCGCGCAGGGGCGCCATACGGCGGTAGGCCTCGGCCGCCGCGAGGTGGAACCCGTCGGGCGTGCCCGCGGCTGCGAAGGCGTCGGCGATGCCGCGCATCTCGCCTTCGAAGCGCCACGCCTTCGGAACCGTGCCGGCGACGCGCGACTCGGCCGCGTCCAGGAACCCGGGTTCGATCTCGTCCCACTGCGCCCGGAGCGCCTCGCGCACGCCGGTCGCCTCGGCGTACGCCAGCATCGCCGCCTTCAGGGCGGTCGCGCCCTTCGTCCACGACGCGAACGCGACCTTGAGCGCCGACGCGTCGCCGATCCGGTCGCCGAGCACCCGCGCGGCGAACCGGCCCGACGCGAACCAGCCCGCCACCTCCACGGCGTCCGGACCGGACAGGTGGATCCACGCCGACTCGTCCGGTCCGGGCGGCCGACCGACGATGCCGCCGTCCACGAACCGACCCCCCGCGGCTTCGATCCGCTCGGCGAGCTCCCGGGCGCGGTCCGGAGGGATCGCATTCGCGTCGACGTAGCGCCCACGAAAGCCGGCGGCGAGGACCGCCTCCACTGTCGCTCCGGCCGCGTCCGGAGGGACCACCGAAACGATCTCGTCGCAGGCGCGCACCAGGTCGGCGAGGGTTCCGGCGTCCTCGAGCCCCGCCTCGTGCGCGCGGTCGGTCGTGAAGCGCGAGCGTCCCTCGGACGCCCACGCCACCCGCAGACCGTGCGCCACGAGGGCCGCGCCGATCGCGACGCCCATCGCGCCGGGGTGGAGGAGACCGACGACCGGACGCCCGGCCGTCACGCCCGCACCCACCCGAGTTCGATCGCGCGCAACACCGCGCGCGTGCGGTCGCGGACGCCGAGCTTCGCGAGGATGCGGCTCACGTGGTTCTTCACGGTTCCCTCCGTCAGGTCCAGGGCGCGGGCGATCTCCTTGTTGTTCCAGCCGGCCACCATCAGACGCACGATCTCCGTCTCCCGCTCGGTCAGCGTTTCGAGGGGCGAGGTGCCCTCGTCGGCCCACTCCGGATCTTCGCCGTCACGGTCGGTACGCGGTCGCGTCAGTCCTTGCACGATGCGTTCGGTGAGGGCCGGCTGGACCAGGGTGCGGCCGGCGTGGAGTGTCCGGATCGCGTCGGTGAGCGTCTCGAGCCCCACGTCCTTGAGCAGGTAGCCCTTCGCCCCGGACTGCAGCGCTTGCAGCACCGCCTCGTCGTCGTCGAACGTGGTGAGCACCAGGACCGGGGGCGGATCGGGACGGTTGCGCAGGGCGCGCAGCGTCGCCAGACCGTCCATTCGGGGCATCCGGAGGTCGAGGAGCACTACGTCCGGCCGGTCGGCGTCGATCCGCTCGAGCGCCTCGATCCCGTCCGACGCCTCGTCGGTCGCGAACGGCGTTTCGGCCAGCGACAGCAGCGTGCGGACGCCCTGCCGCACCAACGACTGGTCGTCGACGAGCAAGACGCGGATCACGCCGTCCCCCCCGCGCTGGGGCGAGCGGCGGGTCGCCCGTCGACCGGTGCACCGGCCCGCGTTCCCGCCCGGGCGGAGGCCGGGACCGAAGCGGTCAGGGTGAACCCGCGACCGGGCGCCGACGTCGTCTCGAGGCGCCCGCCGACCGCGTCCAAACGCTCCCGCAGCCCGCGTAGCCCGGTGCCGTCCCGAGCGGCCCGGCGTCCGGTCGCGGCGGGAACCTCGCGCGCGCCCACGCCGTCGTCGCGCACCTCGAGCTCGACCCGACCCTCGTCCTGACGCACCGTCAGCCACAGGCGCCGTGCATCGGCGTGCCGCACCACGTTCGTGACCGCCTCCTGCGCGCAGCGGAGCAGCGCGTGGGCCGCCTCCGGGTCGGCGACGCGCACCCGGTCGGGTACGGCCACGACCGCCTCCGGCTCCGGCAGATCGGTGAGCAGCGTCCTCAGCGCCGTCGACACGTCGACGTCGTCGTCGCTCCGGACCGTGCGGACGGTGGCGCGTACCTCTTGCAGCAGCGACCGTGCCAGCTCCTCGGCCCGCCCGGTCGCCTCGCGGGAGGCGTCGCCTTCGGTCCTCCGGGCGACGTCGAGGTTGAGGATCAGGGCCGTCAGGTGGTGGCCGATCCCGTCGTGAAGGTCGCGCGCGATGCGGAGGCGTTCCGCCGCCCGCTGGTGTTCGCCGAGCAGGGTCCGGGTGGCGTGCAGTTCGGCGTTGCGGCGCTCGAGCTCGGCACGCGAGCGGGCCTCGCGCAGGCCGGAGCGGGTGGTGACGTAGGCGAACGCCATGAACGCGGTATAGCCCGCCCCTTGCAGCGCGATCACGGTGCCGTCCGGCCACGCCACGGTCGCGACGGCGAGGCTCAGGAACACGCCCTGCCCCACGATCCAGCCGAGCGCGACCGGGTCGGACAGCACGTGCGCCGCGACCACCGCCGTCAGGATCAGCAGCACCGCGGCGATCCCGTGCTCCGGGAACGACGCCACGACCACCATCGCCGCCGCCGTCTGCGCCGCCAGCAGCAGGCGGTGCGTCCGGTAGGTCAGGTGCGCGAGCGACCAGGTCGCGACCGCGAGGAACATCGCTCCGAACGCCAGCCACGCGCTGAGCGCGGCGATCGCGCGCGGTTCGCCGAGCGGCACGACGCCACCGACCAGGTCGGTGACGATCGGCAGGCCGGCGACGCCCCACGCCCCGACGCCGGCGAGCGTCTCGAGTGGAACGTGCATACGGGCGCGGGTCACGCCCCGATCGTACGCCCCCGCCCGGTGCGCGCGGGGGTGCCATCGGTCACGGGTCGCGGCGGTGACCGAAGGGAGGCGCGCTGCGGCCGCCGCGCGCCCTACCGTGCGCACCGGAGGTACCAACCGTGAAGATCACCCGCAAGCGCCTGATCCTGTTCGTCCTGTCGCTCCCCGTCCTGTTCTTCCTCGGCTACCAGGTCGGGTACCGGCTGCAGCCGACGCTCTCCGGATGGTTCGGCGGATGAGCGGGCCGGCGCCCGTCCTCGAGGCGCGCGACCTGACCCGCCGCTACGGCTCGTTCACCGCCGTCGACGGACTCTCGTTCCAGGTCGAGGCCGGCGAGCCGTACGGTTTGCTCGGCCCGAACGGGGCCGGCAAGTCGACCACCCTGTCGATGGTGTGCGGCCTGCAGGCGCCCGACGCCGGCGAGGTCCTCGTCGACGGCGTGTCGATGACCGAGCGTCCGAGCGAGGCGAAGGCTCGCGTCGGCTTCGTTCCCCAGGAGATCGCGCTCTACCACGACCTCAGCGCCCGCGAGAACCTCGCCTTCTTCGGCCGCCTGCACGGGCTGCGCGGCGGGAACCTGACGCGCCGCATCGCCGAGGTCCTGGAGCTGGTGCGCCTGAGCGACCGGGCCGACCACCGGATCGAGACGTTCTCCGGCGGCATGCAGCGGCGGGTGAACATCGCCGCCGCCCTGCTGCACGAGCCGGCCCTGCTGATCCTGGACGAGCCGACCGTCGGCGTCGACCCGCAGAGCCGCACCGCGATCCTCGACGGCATCGCCGACCTGAACGACGCCGGCATGGCGATCGTGTACACCTCGCACTACATGGAGGAGGTCGAGCGCCTCTGCCGCCGGATCGGCATCGTGGACGGCGGGCGCCTGATCGCCGAAGGCACGCGCCATGAACTGATCGAGCGGCTGGACCGCGCCGACCGCGTCGAGCTGGACGTCCGCGACCACGAAGAGCGGCTGGCCACGGCGGCCGCCGAGCTGGACGGCGTGACGCACGCCACGCACGGGCCCGGCACGGTGTCGTTGGTCGCCCGCGCCGGCCGCCGCCTGCTCCCGGCGCTGCTCGAACGGGCGGCGCGCGTCGGCGCCGAGGTCGCCTCGGTCCAGGTGATCGAACCCGACCTCGAAGCGGTGTTCCTGCACCTGACCGGCCGGGCGCTGCGGGACGCGGCGTGAGGGGACGCGGCGTGCGAGGGGGCGGCGTGCGCGCGACCGTCACGATCGCAGCGCGGGAGCTGCGCTCGCGCCTGCGCGACCGTTCGGCCTGGATCGTGGGCCTGGCCGCCCCGGTCGCGCTCGCCTCGATCATCGCGATCGCCTTCTCCGGCGACGGGCCCGCCTTCCGCGCCACCGCCGGCCTGGTCGACCTGGACGGCGGCGAGGTAGCGAGCCGCTTCGCGAGCGACGTGCTCGCGAGCGACGAACTCGCCGAGATCTTCACGGTCGAACCGTTCGCCGACGAAGCGGCCGCCCGTGCCGCCGTCGCCGACCGGACGATCGACGTCGCCTTCGTGCTGCACCCGGAGCTGGAGCGGATCACCGTCGTGCGTGACGCCCGCGCCCCGCTCGCCGGCACGGTCGCGACCTCGGTGGCCGAAGCGTTCGCCGCCGAGGTCGACGCCGTCGCCCGCACCGTCGCCGCCGTCGCGACCGTACGCGTGCTCGGTTCGGACGCGTTCGGACCGGACGGGTTGGACCTCGCCGCCATCGATCCGACGACGGTCGAGCCGGCCCGCGGGGCCGACCTGGAGTTCGGCGCCCTCGCCGAGCGGGTCGTGGACGCCGCCGTCCCGGCCACCGTGACCCACGAGTCGGCCGGAGCGCACGACCTGACCCCCGCCGCCTACTTCGGGCCGGGCATGGCGATGCTGTTCGTGTTCTTCACCCTCGCCGCCGCTCCCCGGAGCCTGCTGGCCGAAGCCCGGAACGGCACGCTCGCCCGGCTCCGCGCCGCCCCGATCCCCGCCGTCGCCATCCCCGCCGGCAAGTCGCTCGCCGCCGCGGTCCTCGGGTTCGCCAGCCTGCTCGCCGTATGGGGCGCCACCGCGCTCCTGTTCGGCGCGCGCTGGGGCGACCCGGTCGCCGTGGTCGCGGTCCTGCTCGCCTTCCTGGTGGCGGCGGCCGCCATCGCCACGCTCGCCAGCGCCTACGCCCGCACCGAAGCGCAGGCCGACGGGATCGTCTCGGTGGTCGCGTTCGTGCTGGCGATGATCGGCGGGAACTTCCTGCTCGTCTCCGACATGCCGCCCGGGCTCCAGGCGGTCGCCCTGGCCACGCCCAACGGTCAGGCGCTGCAGGCGTTCCTGGTGCTGACCGCCGACGGCGGTGGCGTGCGTGAGGTGGCCGGGAACCTGGTCGCGATCCTCGCGTTCGCCCTGGTCGCGTTCCTGGCGTCGGTGCCCGGCCTGCGCCGCTGGGTGGCGTCGTGATCCGGGTCGCGGGCGCGGTGATCCTCGCCAACCTGCTGCGCCTGGCACGAGACCGCGTCGGCCTCGCGTTCATCGTGGCGATCCCGTTCCTGCTCATCGCCGTGATCGGCGCGACGATGCCGGAGGACGGCTCCGCGCGCCCGGTCGGCCTGCTCGTGGTCGCCCCTGGCGAGCGGGCCGACGCGGTCGCGCAGGCGCTCGCCGATGAGGCGACCCTCGAGCCCGTCCGCTACGCGTCCGAGGACGAGGTCCGTGGCGCCGTCCGCCGCGGACGCGTGGGCGCCGGCGTGATCGTGCGCGCCGTGGACGGCCACGACGCGTCCACCGGAGCGTCGTCCGTCACCACCGACGTCCGGGTGTTGACCGATCCGTCGCGGCCCCCCGACGCCGCCGTGCGGGCGGGGATCGATCGCGCCGTGCGGACGGCCGCGCTCGCGCAGCGTAGCGCCGACTTCGTCGCGGCCGAGACCGGCCTCGACGGCGAGGCGGCCGCGGCCGCCGCCCGGTCGCTTCCGGACTTCGGGGGCACCGAGGTCCACGCCGCCACGGTCGGGAGCGGGAACGTGCCGGCCACGACCGGCACGGCGTTCGTCGCGCCCGCCTACCTGGTCCTGTTCCTGTTCATCAACACCCTGGTGGCCGCCTGGGGCCTCCCGGCCGACCGTGCGTCCGGACTGGCTCGCCGCGTCCGCGCCACGCCGGCCCGCACCGCCGGCCTGATCGTGGGCGAGGCCGGGTATCGCTACGCCGTGGCCCTGCTGCAGGCGGCGGTGATCGTGCTCGTCGGCGCCGTCGCGTTCGGGGTGGCGTGGGGCGACCCGCTCGCCGTGCTCGCGATCGTGGCGCTCTTCGCCTGGGTCGCGACCGCGAGCGCCATGGCGCTCGGATCGCTGGTCCGGACCTCCGATCAGGCCACCGCGATCGCTCCGCCCCTCGGCATCGCGCTCGGCATGCTGGGCGGCTGCATGTGGCCGCTCGAGACCGCTGCGCCCGCCCTGCAGGCGGTGGGCTCGGCGATCCCGCACGCGTGGGCGGTGTCCGCGTTCCAGCAGGTGGTCGGCGCCGGCGCCGGGGTCGCCGGGATCGCGACCGAGCTGGCCGTCCTCGCCGCGTTCGCGGTCGGCGTCACCGTCGTGGCGTCGTTCCTCTTCGCGCGCCGCTCGGTCTGAGGGACCGAGTCCGGCCGCACCGTCGCTGCCTGCGCCTGCGCCGTCGTCCGA
>SLSQ01000095.1 GCA_007130355.1 Trueperaceae bacterium | reverse complement strand
GGCGCCGGGCGCGCGCCCGGTCGTGCGCGAAACGCGGCCCGGCCTGTGGACGTTCGGCGCCTTCGCGGGGCGCGGGTTCCTCTGCGCCGCGGCGGAGGCGGAGGCGTGGGTCGCCCGTGCGGACCGCGCGCGCTCGCCCCGTCAGGCGGGCCGCTCGAACTGAGCGTCAGGCGCGCGGCAGGGCGAACAGGTCGTCCGCCATGTGCTTCAGGCGTTCGCGGGTGAACGGTCGGCCGTGCTCCTGAAGGTGGGTCCCGTCCTTCGCGACGGTCAGCTTGCGGTAGGCGTGGCCGTCGAACGGGTGCAGCACGACCTCCTTGAAGACGGCGTGCCGGGGACTGGCGTAGGCGATCAGCACCGGTCGGCCGTTCGGGAGCGACAGGCTCGCGGACATGACGGTCGTGGGCAGGTCGTACGGGCGTTCCATCCGGTAGATGTAGTCGGGGAAGTCGCCCTCCTTCTCGAAGCGGACGCCGTCCGTCTCGGCGGCGACGCCGCGCATCCACTCGAGCAGTTCGGCCCAGGCCGCGTAGAAGGCGCTGTCCTTCTCGGTCATGCCGCGAGCATAGCTCACGCCCGCACCCGCAGTTCGGTCAGGTAGCGGAAGACGTTCTTCGGGACGTACGCGAACCGGTCCTGCGCGAGCCGGACGGTCGGGACCCGTTCGAGCAGGGCGCGCACCGCGTGCGCCAGTTCGAGGCGCGCGAGCGGCGCCCCGATGCAGTAGTGCGTGCCGAGGCCGAACGCCAGGTGGGGGTTCGGCCACCGTTCGATCCGGAACCGTTCCGGCGCGTCGAAGACGGCGGGGTCGTGGTTCGCCGCGGCGTAGTAGAGGGCCAGCTTCGTGCCGCGCGGCCAGTCGTGCACGGTGCCGTCGTCCGCTTCGTAACGGAGGTCCTCGAGCGCGTACCGCTCGAAGAACTGGAGCGGCGTGTCGTAGCGCATCATCTCCTCGACCGCGGTGCGGGTCCGGCCCTCGGGGTCGGCCCGCACCGCCGCGAGCGCCTCCGGGTGCGTGAGCAGCGCCTTGAAGCCGTTGCCGAGCACGTTCACGACCGCCTCGTGGCCGGCGTTCAGGAACAGGATGCCGTTGGCGACGATCTCGTCCTCGCTCAGGGTGCCGGGGTCCTCCGCCTGCGTCCGCACCATGCGGCCGATCAGGTCGTCGGCCGGCGCGCGCCGCTTCGCGGCGGCCAGATCGCGCAGGAACGCCGCGAACTCGTCGGCGGCGCGGATGCCGGCGGCCTCCTGCTCCGGCGTCCGCTCCGGTTCGAACATGCCGATGATCCCCTTCGACCACGGCAGCAGCCGGTGCCGCTCCGACTCGGGCACGCCGAGCAGCTCGGCGATGACGGTGACGGGGATCGGTTCGGCGAAGACGGAGATCAGGTCGGCGTCGCCGTCCCGTGCGATCGTCTCGGCCAGTCGGTCCGCCTGCCGCACGGCGAGGGCGCGGATCCGCTGCGCCAGGTCGCGCACGTGCTTCGGCGTGAACACGTCGTGGACCGCCTGCTTGATGCGGGTGTGGTCGGGTGGCTCGATCTCGAGCAGCGACCCGGCCTGGATCCGCGCGAACGGCGCGAACACGGGGTCGTCCGGGACCTTGGGCGCCGTGTCGAGCACCCGCCCGAGGCGCTTGTCGCGGAGCAACCGGTCGACGTCGCGGTGGCGGGTGACGATCCAGGCGTCCCACGGTTCGTGCCGCAGCACCGGCGCGCGTTCGCGGAGCGCGGCGTAGGTCGGGTACGGATCGTGCAGGAAGTCGGGGTCGGTGGGGTCGAACCGGGGCACGTCGTTCGCCATGCGGCCGACGGTAGCACCAGGCGGTGCGGGACGACTCGGCGAGCTACGGAGTTCGTGCGAGCGTTTTCGGGCGAATGGCGAATTTTGACCGCATACGATGCATGGCGTGCGGGTGGCGTGGGGCACGGGGCGCGGCGCGCGCCGAGGCGCCGCGGGTAGACTGTCCGGCCGATGCCCGACGCCGGACTGCTCGACGCCCTGAACGAGGAACAACGCTCCGCCGCCGCCCACCTGACCGGGCCGGCGCTGGTGCTGGCGGGGGCCGGCTCGGGCAAGACCCGCACGGTGGTGCACCGCATCGCGCACCTGCTCGACCACCACGGCGCCTTCCCGCAGGAGATCCTGGCCGTCACCTTCACGAACAAGGCGGCGGGCGAACTGCGCGAGCGGGTGCGGGACCTGGTGGGTCCCGAGCCGGCGCGCAAGCTGTGGGTCTCGACCTTCCACAGCGCCTGCCTGCGGGTACTGCGCACCTACGGCGAACGGATCGACCTGGCGTCCGGCTTCGGGATCTACGACGACGGCGATCAGCTCGCCGTGCTCAAGGAGGTGCTCGGCACCGTCGCGGGGCTGGCGGAGGCGAACCCGCGGGCGCTGCGGTCGGTGATCGACCGCGCCAAGAGCCGTCTCTGGTCGCCGGAGCTGCTGGCGCAGGAGGGCGAGCGGGCCTGGGGACGGCACGTCTCCGGCGTCGAGATCGAACAGGTGGTCGAGGTGTACGAGCGCTACCAGGCCCGCCTGCAGCGTGCGAACGCGGTCGACTTCAACGACATCCTCAGCCGCACCGTCGAGCTGTTCACGCTCGATCCGGACGTGCTCGCGCGGGTGCAGCAGCGGGCGGTGTTCGTCCACGTCGACGAGTATCAGGACACGAACGCCGCGCAGTACCGGCTCACCCACCAGCTGGCGTCGAAGGACCGCAACCTGATGGTGGTCGGCGACCCGGACCAGGGGATCTACGGCTTCCGGGGCGCGGACGTGCAGAACATCCTCGACTTCCAGCGCGACTACCCCGACGCCGAGACCTACCGGCTCGAGCTGAACTACCGCTCGGTGCCGACCGTGCTGACCGTGGCGAACGCCGTGATCGCCGCGAACTCCGACCGCCTTGACAAGCGGCTGAAGCCGGTCAAGGAGGCGGGCGCGCCGGTCGCGATCTACCGCGCCGCCGACCACCGCGCCGAAGCGGAGTTCGTCGCCCGGCAGATCGAACGCCTGCGCGCCGAGGGCGAGGACGGATCGCTGAACCGGTTCGCGGTCCTCTACCGCACCAACGCCCAGTCCCGCGCGCTCGAGGAGGCGCTCCGCAAGCACGCCCTCGAAGCGCGAATCGTGGGCGGCGTCGGCTTCTACGACCGGGCCGAGGTCAAGGACGCGCTGTCGTACGCGCGGGCCGCGCTCAACCCGACCGACGACGTCTCCTGGCGCCGGATCCTGAACCGTCCCAAGCGCGGGATCGGCAAGACCAGCGAGGAGCACCTGGTCCGCTGGGCCGGCACCCACGACGTGCCCTTCTCGCGCGCCGTCGCGCACGCGCACGACGTGCTGCACGGCACGCCCGCCGCGAAGCGCGTGATGGAGTTCCACGAGTTGATGCGGGACCTGACGGAGGCGGCCGACACCCTGCCCGCCGGCCAGTTCATGTCCCACCTGCTGGACGCGACCGGCACGGTCGAGGCGCTGAAGCAGTCCGATTCGTTCGAGTCGGCCGCCCGGCTCGAGAACCTCGACGAGCTCCGCACCGCCGTCGCCGAATGGGAGCAGGAGCACGCCGGCACCATCGGCGAGTTCCTGGACGAGGCGGCGCTGCTCGGCGCGGTCGACGACCGGGCGGTCGCGGCGGTAAACGACGGCGACGTCCCGGACGACGCGGTCACGCTGATGACGCTCCACAACGCCAAGGGGCTCGAGTTCCCGGTGGTGTTCCTGGTCGGGCTCGAGGACGGTCTGATGCCGCACCGTTCCTCCACCGCCTCGCTGCAGCAGCTCGAGGAGGAACGCCGGCTCCTCTACGTCGGCGTCACCCGGGCGCAGGAACGGCTGTTCCTGGTGCACTGCGAGGCGCGCATGACCTTCGGCCGCACCGAGCCGGCGCGTCCCAGCCGCTTTCTCGAGGAGATCCCCCGCGAGCACCTGAGCGAGGTCGACCTGTTCGGTCAGGAGGTGGCGCGGGGCGCGGCGGGCGGCAAGGTCCGCACCCGCTTC
>SLSQ01000074.1 GCA_007130355.1 Trueperaceae bacterium | reverse complement strand
GGCGAGGACGGCGTGCGCCGCGATCACGGCCTCGACCGAGCGCGGCAGGTGCACGCCCACCGGCACGTCGGGTCCGACCCCGAGCGCGCGCAGGCGATGGGCGAGACGGTGCACGCGCCGCGCCGATTCGGCGTAGGAGACGACGTTGCCGTGCCCGTCCTCGACCGCCACGGCGTCGGGCGTGCGCCGCGCCTGCGCCCGCAGCGCCTCGTCGGGCGGGACCGGTTCGGCGTCCTCCTCCGCGCCGCCGGTCGCGGCGTGCGGTCCCGGAGCGCACACGGGCACCTCCGGCTGCGAGCGCGCCGGTACGTCGCGCGCAGGGCGCGTCAGCACCGAGATCGGTCGGTCGGCGTCCGCGGGCGCCGCCTCGAGCAGCGCGGCGAACTGCGCGACGAACGCTTCGACCGTGGCGCGATCGAACCGATCGGCGTCGTACTCGACGACGCCTTCGAGACGCTCGCCGTCGTCGAGCAGCAGCGCGAGGTCGGTCACCGCCGCACCGCTCTCGACCGGGACCGGCTCGACGCGCAGGTTCGGTAGCGTCGGCTGGGGCGGCCGCGCGCCGTGGAGCACCAGCATGGCTCGGAACGGCGGCTCGCCGTCCCGGCCACGGCCGGGACCGAGCGCCTCGATCACCCGGTCGAACGGCACCTGCTGGTGCTCGAACGCCTCGAGGGCGGTGCGTCGCGTCCGCCCGAGCAGGTCGCGGAACGTCGGGTCGCCTCGCAGATCGCCGCGCAGCACCAGCGTGTTCAGGCAGCACCCGACCGCGGCGTCCGGACCGGAGCGGTCGCGGGTCGACACCGCCGTGCCCACGGGCACGTCCTCCGCGCCGGTCCAGCGGTGCAGCAGCGCCTGGAACGCCGCCAGCAACGCCATGAACGGCGTCACGCCCTCTCGGCGCGCGAACGCGCGCAGCGCCGTGGTGGCCTCGTTCGAGAGTTCGAACGGCAGGTGCGCCCCGCGGCGTCCGCCCGCGCCGCTCCGCGAAGGCCGCAGGGCGGGGAGCGGGAGCGGCGCCGGAAGGTCGGACAGCTGGCGGCGCCAGTAGGCGAGCTGCGTTTCGGTGGCCTCCGGGTCGGCGGCCGCCTGCCGCGCCACGTGCTCCCGGTAGCCGGTCGCCGGCGGCGGCAGCGGCGACGACGCCCCCCGCGCGAAAGCACCGTACAGGACGGCGACCTCGCCGACCAGGCGCTGCATCGCCCAGGCGTCGGCGGCGATGTGATGGACGACGAGCAGGAACACGTGCTCCTCCGGCGCGAGGCGGAACAGCGTCGGGCGCAGCAGTGGGCCGCGGCCGAGGTCGAACGGCCGGCGGATCTCGACGGTGGCGCGGCGCTGCAGCTCGGCCTCGCGCACGTCGTCCGCGACGTCCGTCAGGTCGGTCCGCGCGAACGGCGTCGGCTCGGGCGGCTGGAACCGTTGCACGGGGGTCCCGTCGACGTCGCGTACGGCGACGCGCAACGCCTCGTGCCGCGCGACGACCTCGTCGACGGCACGCTGCAGCGCCGCATCGTCGAGCGTCCCGACCAGGCGGATCGCGACCGAGATGTGCTGCGCGGCCGACCCGCCGTGCAGCCGCTCGAAGAACCAGAACCGTCGCTGCTCCGCGGCGAGGGGGATCTCGTCGTCCCGTGCCCCGGGACGCGCCTCCGCAGAACGCTCCGCCTGCGACGTCTCGTCCGGGTCCCGCTCGGGCGCGGCCCCGGGTTCGCGTGGGCCGGGTCCCGCATCGTCCGCTTCCGTACCGAGCGCCGACTCGGCCAGGAGGCGTTCGATCAATCCCCGCCCGTCGGTGCCCTGCAGGATCGCCACCACCGGCACCTGAACGCCCAACTCCGCTCGGAGCGCGGAGGTCAGCTCGACCGCCATCAACGAGTCGAACCCGAGCTCGGGGAACGGTCGCTCCAGGTCGACGCGGTCCGGGCTGCCGCCCAGGATGCGCGCCACCTTGCGGGCGAGCAGCTCGGCGAGGATCTCGGGGCGATCGGCGGGGTCGGCGGCGCGCAGCCGGAGGAGCGCGCTCGCCGGCGACGGGGCGTCGTCCTCCTCGGGTTCGTGCTCCTCGACGCTCAGATGGCGGAAGCGCGGCGAGGCGACGGCGGCCGGGTAGAGGCGCGCCACGCCGCGCCAGTCGAGGTCCGCCGCCATCACGGACCCGAGGTCGTGACGCATCAGCGTTTCGAGCAGGTCGAGCGCCCGTTCGGGGGCGAAGGTCCGGAAACCTCCGCGCCCGAGGTACGCACCGAGCTCGGGGTGGCGGGCGACGTACCCGACCTGTTCCAGCGCGCCCCACGCGACGGACAGACCCGGCCGCCCGGCCGCCCGCCGGTGCGCGGCGAGTTCGTCCAGGAACACGTTCGCCGCGGCGTAGTTCGCCTGCTTCGGCCCGCCCAGCACGCCCGCGACCGACGAGAACATCACGAAGTGGTCGAGCGGCGCGTCGCGCGTGAGGGCGTGGAGGTTCCAACCGCCCGCCACCTTCGGGTCCAGCACCCGCCGGAACCGTTCGCCGTCGAGGTGCGCGAGGTCGTCGTCGTCGAGCACCATCGCCGCGTGGAACACGCCTCGGAGCGGCGGAAGTTCGGCGCGGATCGTGTCCAGAACGCGGCGGACGTCGTCCGCGTCGGCCACGTCGCCGCGCACCACGCGCACCTCGGCCGGCCCCTCGCGAAGCGCCGCGAGGGCGTCGTCGCCGCCGTGCGCTTCGCCGGACCGGCTCATCAGCACGATCGCGCCCGCTCCGTTCCGCGCCAGCCGCTCGGCGAGCGCCAGTCCGAACCCGCCGAGGCCCCCGCTGATCAGGTAGCTCCCGTCGCTCCGTACCGGCGGCAGGTCGTCCGAGGCGTGGACGGGGTAGTCCTCGCCCCCCACGGTGAGCACGATCTTGCCGACGTGCTTCGCCTGCGCCATCAGACGCAGCGCGTCCTCGCCCTCCGCCAGGTCGAACGTCGTGGTGGGGATCGGTCGCCAGGCGCCGTCCGCGATCTTCCGCGCGACGCGTTCGAGCAGGCGCCGTGCCGTCCGTGGCCGCAGCGCCGTGAGCGGAATCAGGTCCACGGCGTGGAACGAGAGGTTGCGCCGGAACGGCGCCAGGCCCAGCTGCGCATCATCGATCAGGTCGCGCTTGCCGAGCTCGACGAAGCGGCCGTACGGACGCAGCACGGACAGGCCCTTCCGGATCGCCTCGCCGCGGAGCGAGTTGAGCACCACGTCGACGCCCTCCCCACGGGTGGCGCGCAGCACCTCGTCGGCGAACGCCAACGAGCGGGAGTCCATCACGTGCTCGACGCCCGCCCGTCGCAGGTGGTCGCGTTTCTCGGGGGTACCGGCGGTGGCGAACACTTCGGCGCCGGCCTCGCGGCAGATCTGCAGCGCGGCGAGGCCGACGCCGCCCGTGGCGGAGTGGATCAGCACGCGCTCGCCCGGTTCGATCCGCGCCACGTCGTTCAGGGCGTAGTCGGCCGTGACGAAGCCGCCCAGCAACGCCGCCGCCTGCTCGAACGAGATGTCGCGCGGCTTGGCGACGGTGAGGTTCAGCGGCGCCCGGGCCCGGTTCGCGTGCGCGCCGTGCGCCATCGCCATGACCTCGTCGCCGGGACGGAACCGGTCCACGTCGCGGCCGCACGCCAGCACCACGCCAGCGCACTCGAACCCCATCGCCTTCGGGTCGCGCTCGGCCCCGCCGGCGTCGGCGGGAAGCAGGTCGAGGCCCTGGAGCACGTCGAAGAAGTTCAGGCCCGAGGCGTGGATCCGCAGCACCACCTCGTCGGGCGCCGGCTCGGGGTCGGGACGCTCGCGCAGGACGGCACTGCCGAGGTCGCCGGGCGTCGCCACCTCGAGCCGGAAGGCGGCCTCCTCGGGGGACCGTGCGGCGACCGGCGCGCGTCGTTCGCGCCCTGCGAGGGACGTACGCCGCAGGCGGCGGGCGAACCGCGTGCCGCCGCGCAGGGCCAGCTCTTCCTCGTGGCCGGACCGGAGTTCGGCGACGAGGGCCTCGACCTCGTCGTCGTGCGGTCGGGGCG
>SLSQ01000123.1 GCA_007130355.1 Trueperaceae bacterium | reverse complement strand
CCGAGGTCCGCCAAGCGGGGCAGCAGCTCCGTGCGTCGGTGCTGGGGCCAGGGACGCCCGTAGAAACCTTCGATGACGCCGGAGTAGTACGCGGGGTCGGGCATGGGCTCCTTTCGAAGCGGCGCGTCAGTCGAGCGCGCCGGTCGTGAGTCCGGCGATCACCTGACGCTGGAACACGAAGTACACGACCAGCACCGGGACGGTGGTGATCGAGAGGGCGGCGAGGACCAGCCGGGTGTCGACGATGTAGTACCCCGAGAACGCGAGCAGGCCCGCGGGAAGCGTGCGCAGCGCGTCGTCCTGGATGAACAGCATCGCGAACAGGAGCTCGTTCCAGAGGTTCACCAGGTTCAGGATCACGACGGTCGCGAGCGCGGGACGAACCAGCGGGAACATCACGTAGGCGTACGTCTGGAACAGGCCCGCGCCGTCGATGCGGGCCGCGTCCTCGAGCTCCCGCTCCAGGGTGAGGTAGTACGAGCGGAGCAGGTAGATCGTCAGCGCCAGGGGCCAGCTCGCGTACGGGAGGATCAGGGCCCAGTAGCTGTTGAGCAGCTGGAGGTCCCGGAGCAGGAAGAAGAGCGGAATGACCACGGTCTGCGGCGGCAGCAGCAGACCGATCAGCAACAGATAGAAGAGCGCGTCGCGCCCGGGGAAGCGCAGCCGCGCGAAGGCGTAGGCAGCCAGGCTGGCGATCAGCACCAGGGCGGTGACCGCGACGCCCGTCACCAGCAGGCTGTTGAGGTAGAGCCGACCCAAATCTCCGAGCCGCCACGCTTCGGCCCAGTGGTGCCACTGCCACTCGCTCGGCAGCGCCAGCGGCGCCAGCGCGATCTCCTGGTTCGTCTTGAACGACGAGTAGAGCATCCAGGCGAGCGGGAACGCCATCCCGACCACCACGGTGACCGACACCCACAGGTGCAGCACGGCGCCGAACGCGAATGTGGGCTTGGGCAGGGCGTCAGTATTCGACCGCATGACGCCTCCGGGTCGCGAGCAGGTACACGAGCGATACCAGGCCGACGACGATCGTCATGATCACCGTCAGGGCGGCCCCGTAGCCCATGTTGTGCCGTTCGAACGCCTGCTTCACGATCCAGGTGGTCGGGATCTCGGTGGCGTTGAACGGGCCGCCGTTCGTCATCGTGAAGAACAGGTCGAACGCCGCGAAGCCTCCCGTCACGCACAGGAGGACCGCCACGACGCTCGTCTCCCGAAGGAGCGGGAGGGTGACGTGGACGAACTTCTGGAGCGGTCCCGCGCCGTCGAGGGTGGCGGCTTCGTAGAGGGAGACGGGGATGCGCCGGAGGGCGGCGAGGAAGATGATCATGTAGAAGCCGGCGTACTTCCACCCCGACACCACGATCACCGCGATCAGGGCCCAGTTCGGGTCGGACAGCCACGGTTGCGCCAGATCGGGCAGTCCGACCGAGCGGAGCACCTCGTTCAGCAGTCCGCGCCGGTAGTCGTAGACGTACGTCCACAGGAGCCCGGCGGCGACCATCGACAGGACCATCGGTGAGAAGAACAGGCCCCTCAGCAGTTCGAAGAGGCGACCGGCCTTGGAGAGCAGGACGGCCATGACCAGACCGAACGCGACTTCGACCAGGAGCGTGCCGACGATGTACCAGGAGATGTTCAGGTACGAGCGCAGGTGGATCGAGTCCCCGAACGCGCGTCGGTAGTTGCGAAGGCCGACCCACTCCGGGGTTCCGAGTCCGCCCCAGGTCGTGAACGAGTAGTACACGGCGCCCCCGAGTGGAATCAGTACGAAGGCGCCGAACAGCAGCAGGGCGGGCAGGACGAAGACGTACTTCTGGATCCGTTCGATCCGGACCGAGCGCGCGATCGGGCGCGCGACCGGGCGGCGCCTCGTCACGGCCGCGGCCCGAGCGGGTGCGACGGCGCGCGGCGCGCTGGATCGGTCCGGATCGGCGGGGTCATACGGCCTTCCTCCTCAGCGGAGCGGTTCGAGTTGGCGGTCGATCCAGTCGAGCGCTTCGGTCGCGCTGTTCATGCCGCCGGCCACCATCGCGGCGCCCTGGTAGAAGATGCCGGCGATCTCGACCGGGTAGCCGGTGTCGGGGGGCGGGACCATCTCGTTCGCGTCGAGGAACAGTTCGGCGAGCGCCTGGTTGTGCTCGTCGATGTCCGCGGCGGCCATGGCGCCTTCGACCGGGCTGAACCGGCCGGCCTCGGCCCAGGCGACCTGGTTGTCGAACGACGTGAAGTACCGGAGGAACGTCAGCGCTTCGTCGACCACGTCGCTGTGCGCGCTGACTTCGAAGCCGGTCGCGAGACCGATGATGCTCTGGGGATCGCCGGCGCCACCTTCGATCACCGGGGTGTTGAACGCCGAGTAGCGGAACCCGTCCGGAGCGGTCTCGAGCGCGTTCGGGATCAGCCACGATCCGATCGGGTGGATCGCGCCTTCGCCCTGGAAGAAGGCGGTCATCGACTCGCTGGCCCCGAGCCCGGCCAGGTCGCGGTTGAACGCTTGGACCTCGGCGAGCTCTTCGAACCGTCGGAACGCCTCTTCGAACGCCGGTTGCGAGAACGGCTCCTCCAGAGTGAAGGCGCGGTCGAACACGTCCATGCCGACCACGCGGGCGGTGATGTGCCCGGCCCAGTTCCCGAGCGGCCAGAACTGCTGGTTCCCGAGCACGATCGGCGTTTCGCCGGCCTCCCGAAGCGTGCGGAGCAGGTCCAGGAACTCGGTCCACGTTTCCGGTTCGGACAGCCCGTGCTCCTCGAAGAGGTCGACGTTGTACCAGAGGACGGTGGTGACGTCGAACGCGTACGGGATCATGTAGATGCGGTCGCCGACCATCGTGCCGGTGCCCTCCGACCAGGAGGCGTCGAGGAAGGTGTCGCCCCAGCCGCCCTCGGCGAGGTGGTCGGTCAGGTCGAGCGCGAAGCCGAGTTCGGCGTCACGCCGTACCAGGTCGCCGCCCCACTGGAACCAGACGTCGGGCGGGTCGTTGCTCTGGAGCATCGAGATCAGGCCGGTATCCTGGTAGATCTCCATGTCCTGCGGGTTCTGGACGATCCGGATGTCGGGGTGCTCCTCGTGGAACGCGTCGACGATCGCGTCGAAGGCGACGCGGTGCGCCCCGCCGGTCATCGTGTGCGCGACGGTCACTTCCGTCTGCGCTGCGGAGAGGCCGATCAGGCTCGCGGCCGCGGCCGCGAGCGCGCCGGCTCGGATCGATCTGGACATCGTTCGAAGCATGGTGCTCCTCGGAGGGGGCGGACGCACGGTCGCGTCCGGGAGGGGCGTCGTCGCGGAGGATCGGTTCGGGCGTGAACCTCCTAACTCGCCGGGACGGCGACGGACGCGGGGAGGTCGAGCAGAGCTCCGTCGCGAAGCGCGCGCTCTCGAGCGGTGGCGGCGACGCCCCACGCGCCGGCGTGGGGCGGCAGGGCGGCGAACCGTACGTCGACGCGTGGCGCGAGCCCGGGCACCACGCGCGTGCGGAGGGTCGATGCGACTCGGTGCAGGAAGGCGGGGCCGGCGTTCCGCAAGCCCCCGCCGACGATCGCGACCGGCGTGCCGGCCAGGTTGACGGTCGGAGCGAGCGCGTGGGCCACGGCCCCGCCGATCTCGTCGAGCACCGTCGACGCCGCCGCGTCGCCGCGCTCCGATGCGCGGCACAGTTCGTCGAACTCCGCGTCGGGTCCGAGCGAGGACGCCACCCCTTCGTGGAGCAGTTCGCGCAAGCGCCTCCTCGCGGCGCGGGGCGACGCGACCGTTTCGAGACAGCCGCGTGCGCCGCACTGGCAGCGCGCTCCGTTCTCGTCGATGATCACGTGACCGATCTCGCCGCAGTGGCCGCTCGAGCTGACGAGCATGCTCCCGTTCACGAACAGGCCCCCGCCGACGCCGTGACTGCCGACGAACACGTAGACGGTGTCCGACTCGCCCGCGCCGGCGCCGAACCGGTGCTCGGCGGTAGCGAACGCACGCGATACGTCGTCTACGTGCACGCCGGCGCCGAGCCGGTCCTCGAGGGCGTTCCGGACGTCGAACGGCGGATCGTGCGGCCGGTCCT
>SLSQ01000324.1 GCA_007130355.1 Trueperaceae bacterium | reverse complement strand
GCCGAGCCACACTTCGCGCTCGTGCGGGATGCCGAAGCGGAGCTGGATGCCGGCGTAGTCGAGCACCAGATAGAAGACGCTCAGGCCGGCGAAGACCGCGAGCGCCAGGTCCCACCAGGGGACCGGTCCGCCGCCGCCCTTGCGGCGCGCGGGGAAGAAGAGATAGGCGAGCACGATCGCGAAGGTGAGGTGGACCGCCCGCGAGCGGAAGGCGTCCATCACCACCACGCTGGCGATGCCGAGCTGGAACAGCGACCAGCCGATCGCGAGACCGAACACGATCCAGGCGATCAGGCCGGTGTGGTCGCGACCGCCCGATTCGGCCGCCGCGACGATCCGCTTGGCCTCCTCCGCCGCCTGGCGGTCCTCCTCGCTCAGACCCTCGGGGTCGAAGGCGGCGGCGGTCGGAGGCGGTTCGTGGCCGGAGTCGGGGGGCCCGTCGGTGCGTTCCGGGTCGTTCGGATCGCGGTTCCGGTCGGTCGGGTCGGTCATGCGCTCCTCCGGCGGCGGCCAACGGTTCGACCGGTGGCGAGGGGGGACGTGGGGATCGGCTCGGTCGCGAGAGAAGGGACCCCGCCCGGCGTGGCGGGAGGGGTCCGCTCGTGGTCCACGGTGCGGCCGCGAGGGTCGCGACCGCCGGTCGGTTCCGCGGCCGGGCGGAACCGGTGGGGGAGGCGCGCGGAGGCGCCTCCCCCGAGGTTCACATCAGGCCGGCGTCCTGGTACGCGCGCTCGGCACCGGGGTGCAGCGGGGCGCCGAGACCCTCGAGGAAGTCCTCGGCGGTCAGCGTCGCGAGCGCCGGGTGGATCTCCTGGAACGCCTGGAGGTTGTCGAGGATCGCGGTGACGATCGCGTACACGTCGTCCTCGCTCATCGCGTCGCTGGCGACGAACAGCGCCTTGACGCCGAACAGGGTGACGTCCTCGGGCTGGTTGCCGTACGTGTTCGCGGGCACGGTGGCGAAGGCGTAGTACGGGAACTCCTCGATCAGCGCGGCGAACTCGGGGTCGTCGAGCGGCACCATGACGGTGTTCGCGGTGGAGGTGATGTCGCGGATCGCGGCGCCGCCGATGCCGACCGTGTAGAAGAAGCAGTCGATGCGGCCGTCGCGCAGGAAGTCGGGCGCTTCCGCGGCGCGGAGGTACTCGGCCGAGATGTCGTCCTCGCTCATGCCCTTGGCGGCGAACATCGCCTGCACGGTGTTGAGGATGCCGCTGCCGGGGTTGCCGAGGTTCACGCGCTTGCCGACGATGTCGTCGAACGTCGAGACACCGGCGTCCGCGTCGCAGACGAGGTGCATCGGCTCGGGGTGGAGGCCCATGAGGGTGCGGAGGCCCTCGAACGCCTGGCCGTCGAACGCCGCCTCGCCGTTGTACGCCTGGTAGGTGACGTCCGATTGGGCGAGGGCCAGGTCGAGCTGGCCGGCCTGGATCGCGCTTATGTTGAAGACCGAGCCGCCGGTCGACTCGACCGTCAGGCGCAGGCCGACGTCGGCTTCGTTCACGATGCGGCTGGTGGCGCCGCCGACCGGGTAGTAGACGCCGGTCACGCCGCCGGTACCGACGGTGAAGAAGCCTTGCGCCATCCCGAGACCGAACGCGGCGGTCACGGCGGTGGCGAGCAGGGAGCGGAACAGGTTCTTGCGCATGCATCCTCCTCGATGCGGTCGACGCTCGACGTCGAGCGTCGGGGGAGCCGACGGGGCCAGGGTTCGAGCGACCGCGTGCGCGCGGTGCATGGATTCGATACCGCAGGCCCGCACCGGCGGGCCTTGGTTGCGTGGACGCCCTCAGAACTACCACGCCGGGGGCGCGCGGTCAATGCGCGGGACGACCCGTTCGGCGGCGAGCGGTCCCGGATGCGCCGCCCCTGGGCGGCGCGTGCGACGCAGTGCGCCGCCCAGCACCGAACGGTCCCTGAGCGAAGGTTCGGCCGTCGGTTCAGGCGGCCCGTTCGCCGCTCGATCCGGCCATCATCAGGCCCAACCGTTCGGCGGTCGCCTCGGTGGCGGGTAGTTCGCCCATGATGCGGCCCTCGTACATGACCGCGATCCGGTCGGAGAGGGAGAGGATCTCGTTCAGGTCGGCGCTCACCAGCAGTACGGCGAGGCCGGCGTCGCGGGCGCGCACGATCTGCCGGTGGATGAACTCGATGGCGCCGATGTCGACCCCGCGGGTCGGCTGCGCCAGGACGATCGCGTTCGGGGCCCGCTCCATCTCGCGCGCCACGATCAGCTTCTGCGCGTTCCCGCCGGAGTACGCCCGGGCCATCACGCCGGTCGAACGCGGCCGGACGTCGTACCCTTCGACCAGGCGTTCGGCGTGCTCCCGGATCGCCTCGAGCTGCAGCACCCCGAACCGGTTCGCGAACGGCGGCGCGTGGTGGTCGCCCAGCACGGCGTTCATGGTGGTGGCGTAGGTACCGATCAGGCCGCGGGCGTTGCGGTCCTCGGGCACGTGGCTCAGCCCGGCCGTTCGGCGCGCGCGGCCGCTGGCGCGGGTCACGTCCTGGCCCATCAGGCGGATGGTGCCGCCGTCCGGCGTCCGCAGCCCGGTGATGCACTCGATCAGTTCGCTCTGCCCGTTCCCCTCGATCCCGGCCAGGCCCACGATCTCGCCGGCGCGGACCTGCAGCGACACGCCGTCGAGGACGTCGCGCGGTTTGACCGGATGGCGGAGGGTGAGGCCCTCGACTTCGAGGCGGACCTCTTGCGGGTCGGCCGGCTCCTTCTCGACGCGGAGGAGCACCTCGCGACCGACCATCATGCTCGCGAGCGCGCGCGTGTCGGTCTCCTCCTGGGCGACGGTGCCGATCATCCTGCCGTCGCGCATGACGCTCATCCGGTCGCAGAGCTCCATCACCTCGTCGAGCTTGTGGCTGATGAACACGACCGAGTTCCCCTCGGCCACGTACTCCTTGAGGAACGCGAAGAGGCCGCGCGTCTCCTGCGGGGTCAGCACCGCCGTCGGCTCGTCCATGATCAGGATGCGCGCGTCGCGGTAGAGGGCCTTGAGGATCTCGACCTGCTGCTGCAGGCCGAGCGGGAGTTCGCCGACCGGCTGGTCCGGATCGATGTCGAACCCGAACCGATCGATCAGCTCGCGTGTGCGAGCGCGCGCGCGACGGTAGTCGAGGCCGGCGGCGGAGCCGGGCTCGCTGCCGAGGACGATGTTCTCGGTGACCGAGAGCGGCTCGACGAGCATGAGGTGCTGGTGGACCATGCCGATGCCGACGTCGATCGCGTCGCGGGCGGAGCCGAACCGGACCTCCTCGTCGTCGACGCGGATCGTACCGAGGTCCGGCGGCTGGAGTCCGTAGAGGATCTTCACGAGCGTCGACTTGCCCGCCCCGTTCTCGCCGATCAGGGCGTGGATCTCGCCCCACGCGACGTCGAAGTCGACGGCGTCGTTGGCGAGCACCAGCGGGAAGCGCTTGGTGATGCCGGACATGCGGACCGCGTCGGCCATGCCCGGAGGCTACCACGCGCCTGCACGGCCTCCGGCACGCGATCCGGGACGCCGCTCACGTTCGCCACGTTCGAGGGAGGCATCGCGGACCGCGCCCGGATCGGGCGGACGCGCCGGCCGGACGTGCATCGCGAGCGGTGTCCGGTCCGTGCCCGACGTGCTACCGTTGGGCCGTACGGGAGCGGGCGTAGGCTTCCGTACGAGCGTCGGTCCTCGGACCGGCTCCGTTCGGGGGCGACACGGCTTCGACGGGGCTCGACCAAGGCACCGGTCGCGCGTCGCGGACGCACCTGGCCGCGTCATCAAGGTGCAACGCCTTAACTGGCAACCAGAACTACGCTCTGGCTGCGTAACCCGTAGTCAGCGTCGCCTAGAAACCCCGTCGGTGGTTCGCTAGGTCCGACGTCCTGAAACCGACTGGCCCGAAGGCATCTCCGCCGGCCCTAGGGTGAGACTTAAGGCGGATAGGCGCGAGGATTCGCGGGTCTCCAGCCTGTCCTCGATGCCGAAGTTCGATCGGAGACTACACGCGTAGACGCCGGGCCAAGGGGGCTTCGGACGCGGGTTCGACTCCCGCCGCCTCCACCAGCCG
>SLSQ01000342.1 GCA_007130355.1 Trueperaceae bacterium | reverse complement strand
GACCACCGATCAGCACGCCCAGGTGCAGCTGTTCAACGAAGGGCCGTTCGACAAGGTGGTGACGTTCGTCCGGATCGACGAGCCCGACCGCGACCTGACGATCCCCGAGCCGGGCCCGGGCCTCGACGCGCTCGGCTACCTGGGCGGGCGGACCTTCCACGAACTGATGAACGCCGAACTGGCGGCGACCGCGCACGCCCTCGCGGCGCACCGTCGCCCCAACCTGACCGTGCGCCTGCCGCGCCTCGACGCGGAGCACCTCGGCGAGCTGCTCCAGACCCTGATGTGGCAGACGGCGCTGGTCGGCGAACGCTGGCGGATCGACGCCTTCGACCAGCCGGGGGTCGAACTCGGTAAGACCTACACCTACGCCCTGATGGGGCGCGAGGGGTTCGACGACGTCCGCGCCGAGCTGGACGCCGCGGACGTCGAGGCTTGAGGCGACTGCGCGCAGGGCTCGACTTCGTCGCCTTCGAGCACACCCTCTTCGCCCTGCCCGCCGCCTACGCCGGCATGGTGCTGGCGGCCGAGGGCTGGCCGGGCACGGCGACGTTCCTCTGGATCACGCTGGCGATGGTGGGCGCCCGGACGGCCGCGATGGCAGCGAACCGCGTGATCGACGCCGAACTCGACGCCCGCAACCCGCGCACCGCCGACCGGGCCATTCCCGCCGGCCGCTTCTCGCGCGGCGGCGGCGTCGTCGTGGCCGTCGTGGGGCTCGCGGCGCTGGTGCTGGCGGGCCTGAACCTCAACCCGCTCACCACGGCGCTGCTGCCGGTGGCCGTCGGGTTCCTGATCGCGTACCCGTACACGAAGCGGTTCACCTGGGCCTGCCACCTCTGGCTGGGCGTGACGATCGGGGCCGCCGCCGCCGGCGGGGCGATCGCGGTGACCGGTCGGTTCGACCCGGCCGCGGTCGCGCTGTGGGTGGCGGTCGGGTCGTGGATCGCCGGCTTCGACGTGATCTACGCGCTGCTCGACCGGGCCTCCGACCTGCGCACCGGGGTGCGCAGCATCCCGGCACGCTTCGGCGAGGCGCGAGCGATCGACGTGGCCGCCGCGCTCCACCTGCTCTCGGTCGTCGCCCTTCTGACGGTCGCGCTCGCCTCCCCGCTCGGCGTCGTCTACCTCGCGGGGGTCGCGCTCGTCGTGGCGCCCGCCCTGGCGCTGCAGCAGGTCTGGGTCCGGACGCGCGGGGTCGAGGCGGCGCTGCAGGCGTTCCACACGAACCTGTGGATCTCGAGCGCGGTCCTGCTGGCGATCGTCGCCGACCTGGCCGTCTCGGGTCGGCTCGGCTGAGGCCCCGAGACCGACGCCGCGCGACCGGGGCCCGGGACGCGGAGCGAGCGCGGGGCCGCTGGTAGCCTGACGGCGTGGAGATCCTGGCCGTCTTTCCGCTCTCCGTCGTGGTGTTCCCCGGCATGACCGTGCCGTTGCACGTGTTCGAGGAACGCTACAAGCGGCTGGTGCGGCACGCCACCGATCGGTCGCCGCCCCGGTTCGTCGTCGCGCCGCCGCCCGGCGACGCGATCGAAGCGGACGGCGCCGCCCGACCGGGCGAGGTCGGCACCGTGGTGGACGTGGTCGAGACGAACGAGAACCTCGACGGCACCTTCCAGCTTCTGGCCCACGGCCGGGAACGGTGCCGGCTGCGCTTCGACCGGGTCGAACGGATCGCCGAACCGGGCGGCAACGGCCGCCCCCTCTGGTTCGCGGCGGTCGAACCGTGGCCGGTCGGCCGCGGCGACCCGAACGAGGAACAGGTCGCGGCCTGGGACGCGCTCGAGGCGTTCGACCGGTACGGACGCGTCTTCTTCGCGCCCGAGGCGCGCAAGCAGGCGACCACCGCCATGCCCGACGATCCGCCCTACCAGGCGTCGTTCGTGTGCGCCAACCTGCGCCTGCCGACCGCGGCCGCGCAGCGCCTGCTCGAAGCGGAGACCCTGGCCGACCGGTTCCGCGCGGCGCGCGTGGCGATCGATCGCCGCCTGGACCGGCTCGGGGGCGAAGGGGCCGGGCCGGCGTCCGAAGGGTCGGCGTGAGCGACGCTACGGTCTTCTCCTGGGACGCGCTCCCCACCGTACGCGGCGAACTGACGCCCTCCGGGGGCGCGATCCGCGTCCACGACGAGGACTTCCGCGTCACCGAGATCCCCGCCTACCTGCCGAGCGGCAAGGGCTCGCACTTCTACCTGCGGGTCCGCAAGGTCGGGCACACCACGCGCGACCTGGTCTCGGCGCTGCAGGCGGCCGGCGTCCCCGACCGACGGATCGGCGTCGCCGGACTCAAGGACAAACGGGCCGTGACCGAGCAGTGGCTGAGCGTGCCGTGGGCGTCGGCCGACGCCGCTGCCACCGCGTTCGACGCGCTCGAGAACGTCGAGATCCTCGAGACCTCCCGCCACCGCAACAAGCTCGGGGTCGGGCACCTGCACGGCAACCGCTTCGAGGTTCGGATCCGCCACGCCGGACCGGAGGCGGCGGAACGGGCGGGTGCGATCGTCGATGCCCTCGTCCGCGACGGCATGCCGAACTGGTTCGGCCCGCAACGGTTCGGCCGCTACGGTCGCAACGCGGTCGACGGCCTGCGGATCCTGGCGGGCGAACGGGTCCCGGGCGACCGCCGGCTGCAGCGCTTCTTCCTCTCGGCGGTGCAGAGCCTGGTCTTCAACCGGCTCCTCGCCGACCGGATCCGCGACGGGTCGTACGGCACGGTCCTGGCCGGCGACTGGGCCACCAAGCACGACACCGGCGGCGTGTTCCGGATCGACGACGCCGAGGCGGAGCGTCCGCGCGCCGCACGCTTCGAGATCAGCGCGCTGCTGCCGCTGCACGGTCGCAAGGTGCGGATCTCGGCCGGGGAGCCGGGACGCCGGGAGGAGGAGGTGCTGCGCTCGTTCGGGATCGCGTGGACCGACCTCACCGGCCGGCGCGGGGACCGTCGCGCGACCCGCGTGCGCGTGCACGATCCGCAGGTCGCCGCACGTGCCGACGGCTGCCTGCTCGCCTTCACGCTTCCGAAGGGGGCGTACGCGACCTCGCTGTTGCGGGAGGTGACCGGCGTGCCGGTCGACGCGCCGGTGCCGTCGCCGCTGCACGACGCACCGGAGCCCGAGACGCAGCGGGAACCGACCGACGACGACCCCGGCGACGGGGACTAGGCGCCGCTGCGCCGCGCTCCGGTGGGTCCGGCGGCGGACGAGCCGCCGCGCGCGAAGCGGCGCCACGCCAGTTCGGCCAGCAGGACCGCGGCGGCGGCGGCGGCGAACCACGGGGCCAGCGACCGGGGCGCGGTCGGCGGTTGCGGACGCCAGCCGCTCCGCTCGAGCTCGTCGAGGCCCAGGACCTGTCCGCCGGTGGCGGCGGCGAACCGCTCGAGGGCGGCCCGTCCGTCGGTCGCCGCCAGCTCCGGATCCTGCGCCACGGTCCGTGCCCGCGCCACCACCTCGCTCCCTTCGGCCACCACGATCGGCTCGCCGGCGGCGCCGGGGGGCAGTTCCGTGCGGTAGCGGCCGGGGCCGATCGACCGCAGCGGGAGCTCCTCGCCCGCGACCCTGGCGACGAGGGCGAGACCGTCGAGGAAGCGACCGTCCTGGACCGCGTCGACGACGAGCGTCGAGCGGTCGCCGTCGCGGCGGACCTCGGCGGCGAACCGGTCGGGCCGGGCGGCGAGCCAGCGCACCAGGTCGGCGAACAGCGCGGGGAACTCCGGCCAGGCACCGAGCGGACCGGACCAGCCGGAGAGGTCGCTGGTGAAGGCGGCGGCGCGCCCGAGGCCGTGCCGCCGGACGGAGAGGAGCGACTCCTCCGGTCCGTAGCCGTAGAGCACCTCGGCATCGGCCTTGAGGGTGGTGGCCACGTAGGCGTCCGGGCCGGGCGGGGCGCCCGTTCCGCCCAGCAGCGGATGGGTCCCGACCGACGGCGGTCCCGGGTCGTTCCGTAGCAGCGAGCGACTCACCGTCATCGCCTCCGCCGCGAAGATGCGCGGCAACGTCGCCACGTCGAACGCCTCGTGGTAGCGACCGCCGCCCAGCTCGGCGATGGTCCGGAGCCGTTCCTCCTCCCGGCCCTCGCCGATCGCGATGGTGCTGATCGAGATGTCGTCGGCCGCCGCCTCGGCGGCGACGCCCGCGAGGTCGACCGCCGGGCCGGAGAAGAGGCCCGTCCCGTCGTAGAGGATCCCGTCGGAGAGGACGATCACGTGCTTGATGGCGGCGTCGGTGGCGCGGAGCGCGTCGACCGCCTCGACCAGCGACGGCCCCAGGATCGTGCCGCCGCGGGGCGTGAGCTCGCGCAGCGCGGCGAGCATCTCGAGCTTGCCGCGCGAGGTGGCGGGCCGCAGGTCGAACACCCATTCGCTCTGGTCGTCGAACGCGATCATGCCGATCAGGTCCCGCTCGAACGCCAACTCGACGACCTCGGCCGCGCCCTGGCGGGCCAGCGCCATGCGGCTCGGGTTCCCGGCCGCCATCGATCCGGACCGGTCGAGGACCATCATCATCGCGACGAGCGGCACCTCGACGTCGCTCCGCAGGTCGCTGTCGACCGGTAGGACCGCCTCGACCGGCGTGCGGTACCAGCCGCCCAGTCCGAACGACGCCGGACCGCCGGTCATCATCAGGCCCCCGCCGGAGGAGACGTAGTCGGCGAGCGCCTCGAGCTGCGGGGTGGTGAAGCGGGAGGCCTCCTCGCGCACGATCACCGCGTTCGCGTCGATCGGAGGGGTGAGCGCCTCGGGGGCGCGCTCCTCGACCTCGACCCCCTGCGCCCGCAACAGCTCGGCGGCGGCCGGATCGCCGATCACCCAGACCGGCGCCCGCGCGGCGAGCTCGACCGAAGCGGCCAGGACGTCGTCGGCCGGCGGCTGATCCCAATCGACCTCCACCTGGCCCTCCACCCGGACCGTTCCGTCCCGGGCCGGGAGGGTCACCGGCACCACCGACCGCGTCCGACCGGCGGGAAGCTCGATCGTGCGCTCGGCGGCCGGCTCGCCGTCGACGCGCACGACCACCGTCGCCTCGGTCGCACGATCGGTGACCAGCTCGAGCTCGGCCCGCACGGTGGCGCCCGGCTCGGCCGCGACCGGCAGGTCGAGCCCCTCCACGCGGACGTTGTCGCGCCGCTCGACCGGCAGCACGTCGACCGGGACGGCAGCGCCCGGATCGGCCAGGCCGCTGCGCGTGTCGATCCCGTCGGAGATCAGCAGCACCCGACCGGCGCCCCGCGCGACGGCGGCGTCGACGGCCCGGCGCAGGTCGCTTCGACCGGGCGTCAGGTGCGCACCGACCGGCGCCTCCCAAGAGGCGACCTGCGCCGGTTCGCCGGCGAACCACCACAGATCGCTCCCGTCCGGCACGCCGCGGTCGGCGACCGCCCGGCCGGCGTTCCAGGCGACGTCGCCGACGCTCTCGGAACGGTCGACCACGATCGCGAAGCGGTGGTCGGGCGCCGGCAGCGACGGCCCCATGAGCGCCACGACGAGGAGCGCCACGCCCGCGAGGCGCCAGAACCGACCGCGGCCGCGGAGCAGCAGCACGAGCGGCAGGAGGAGCGCCGCGAAGAAGGGGTTCGCGAAGGTGATCGGCAGGCCGTCCACGAGGCGACGGTACCACCGGCCGAACGCCGTTCCCGACGCCTCGCTTGCTATGATGCTCGGGATGGACGCGCACCGTGACCCTTCCGGTTCCGACCCGAACGATCCGGGGTCCCCGGGACCGGGCGACCGGCGGCCGGCCGCGAACGGCGCGGCGTCGCCGATCGTCCTGGCGGTCGCCGACGCGGGCCGCGGTCAGGGCCTCGCGCGCGTGACCGACGCGCTCGGCTACCGATCCGAGACGTTCACCGACATCGAGTCGCTGCTCTACCACACGCGAGGCGCGGTGCCGTCGGCGATGCTGATCGAACAGGCGCTGCTCGATTCGGTGCCGCAACTCGACGTGCTGGTCCTGCTGCGGCGCCGCAAGCCGCTCGCCGACGTGCCGTTGATCGTGCTCGGCGCCGACGATTCGGACCGCCACGTCAAGGCGGTCGAGTCGGGCGCCGACGCGTACCTGACCGTTCCGACCCGACCGGCGGTGGTCCGCGCGCACCTGACGCGGATGCTCGACCGCCGGCAACGCGACCGACAACTGCGCACCGCGCTCGAGCGGGCGCGCGACTTCGAGCAGGCGTACAAGGACGCGGAGCGGGTCAAGGACGACCTGACGCACATGCTGGTCCACGATCTGAAGAGCCCGATCGCCAGCGTGATGGGCCTGCTCGACCACAGCATCGAGATGATGGGCGACGACGGGGGGGACGCCGGCATCGCCGAGCTCCTGTCCCTCGCGCGGAACGAATCGCAGCACCTCCTGAACCTGGCGGCGAACATCCTGGACGTCCGCAAGATGAAGGAGGGGCACATGCCGTACGAACCGGCCTGGATCGACAGCCTCACCGCGCTCGCCAAGGAGGCGCTCTCCGACGTGGCCGGAGGGCCGAAGGAACGGAACTTCGGCTTCCTGGTGCGGCCCGAGGCGGAACGCGTGGCGGCCGACCCGGGCCTGCTGCGCCGGATCCTGGCGAACCTCCTCGCCAACGCGATCAAGCACACCCGCCGCGGCGGCTACATCGACGTGCGCGCCTGGCGCGAGGACGGCCGGGTGACCGTATCGGTCCGCGACGACGGCGAGGGGATCCCCGAGGCCGATCACAAACGGATCTTCAACGCCTTCGAGCAGTCGCGCCACACGATCCACGATCGCTACGACACCGGCATGGGCCTCACCTTCTGCAAGCTCGCGGTCGAGAAGCACGGCGGCGAGATCTGGGTCGAGTCGAAGCCGAACCAGGGCAGCACCTTCGGCTTCACGCTTCCCGACGCCGTGGCCGACGACGTGGTCGACGCGACCGCCGTCGAGCTGGTCTGACGACGGTGCCGCCGCCTGGGGATCCGGGTGACGGTCCCGACTGGCGCTACGAACGGGAGCTGTTCGACGCTGGGGTGCGCCCCGTGGCCGGGGTCGACGAGGCCGGCCGCGGCGCGCTCGCCGGTCCGGTCGTGGCGGCGGCCGTGATCCTGCCCGACGGGGAGCACCCGTTCCGCGACTCCAAGACGTTGACCGCCTCCCAGCGCGAAGCGGCGGCGGAACGGGTCCGCGCGGTCGCGCGCGCCTGGGGGGTCGGCTTCGCGACCGCCGCCGAGATCGACGCGCTCGGGGTGCCGGCCGCCACCGTCCGGGCCGCGATCCGCGCCGTGCGGCAGCTCCGTCCGGCTCCGGCCGGCCTGGTGACCGACTACCTACCGGTCGCCGGCCCCTGGCGGGTGCTCGCGCCGCCCCGAGCCGACGCCCACAGCCTCCAGGCGGCCGCCGCCAGCCTGCTCGCCAAGACGGAGCGGGACCGCTGGATGCGCGAGGTGGCCGATCCGGCGTTCCCCGCCTACGGCTTCGCGCGACACAAGGGGTACGGCGTCGGAGCCCATCTCGCGGCGCTCGCGCGGCACGGTCCGTGCCCGCTGCACCGGCGTCGCTTCGCGCCGGTCGCCCGCATCGCGCTGTTCCCGGAGCGCGCCGGACCCGATCGTTGAGGCGCGCCCGGCGCGGGCGGCTGCGGTAGCATCGAAGGCGACCCGAAGCCACCCCGGAGCGCGACCGGACCGTCCCGCTCCGTTTGGAGGAACCCATGGCCGACTGCATCGGCGTGAAGTTCGAGAACGGACCGAAGATCCACTGGATCTCCACAGGCGACCACGAAGCGGCCCCCGAGCCGGGCGTGGAGTGCGTGGTCCGGAGCCGGCGCGGGATCGAGCTCGGTCGCGTGCGGGCCGCACCCCGCCCGCACGACCGACCGGGCGGCGAGCTGCTGCGCGTGGCGTCCGACGAGGACCGCGCCGCAGCACAGCACCTGGCGCAGCGGGCCGAGGACCTGACCTGGCTGCTGCGGGCCCGCGCCCGGCAACGGGGCGTGGCCCTGAAGATCGTGTCGCTCGAGTTCACGCTCGACGAGGGCGCGCTGCACGTCCACTACTCGGCCGAGGCGCACCCCGCGCTGCGGGTGCTCGCCCAGGAGCTGGTGCGCTACACCAGCGCCCGCATCGAGTTCGTGAACGTGGGGCCGCGCGACGAGGCGCGGATCCTCGGCACGCTCGGCGCCTGCGGGTCCGGATCGTGCTCCTCGACCTGGCTCCAGAGCTTTCGGTCGGTCTCGATCCGCATGGCGCGCGACCAGCAGCTGCCGCTCAATCCGGAGAAGATCAGCGGTCCGTGCGGCCGACTGATGTGCTGCCTGCAGTACGAGCACGATCAGTACAAGGAACTTCTAAAGGCGCTCCCGAAGAAGGGCGGCAAGGCGTGCGACACCGAATCGGGCGCCTGCGGACGGGTGATCAAACTCGATCCGTTGCGCGGCACGGCCGACCTGAAGACCGACGACGGCATCCTCGAGGGGGTGCCCGCCGAACGGCTCGAACGCCCGAGCCGCCGCTGACGCGGGGCGCCCACGTGCGCCCGACGCCGTTCAGCCGTGGCCCGCGTCGCGCAGGCGCAGGGTGAGGGCGTTCGCCACCACCGACGGCGTCACGTAGGCGCGCAACGCCTCGTCCGCCTCCGGAACCGCCTCGAGCGCCGCGGCGTAGCGGTGGGGGGCGTCGCGGCGAAGGTGCTCGAGCGTGCGTTCGGCGGGCGCGCGCTCGGGGTGCGCGCTCCACGTCTCGATCCAGGCGCGTCCGGCGGCGAGCGCCTCGTCGAGCGGCCCGTCCAACGCCGCGACGAACGACGTCGCCGCCTCCCGCACGGCGCGCTCGACCTCCGGGTCGCGGCGGGCCCGGATCAGGTGCCCGATCTGACCGCTCCGCAACGCCGGGTGGGGCGCCAGGTCCTCGAAGCCGTCGGTCGGCGCCGCACCGAACCGGACGGTCACGCAGCGAGAGGCGAGGGTCGGAGCGAGCGCCGTCGGGCTGGGCGCGATCAGGACGATGCGAGCCCACGACGGCGGCTCCTCGAGCGTCTTCAGGAAGGCGTTCGCCGCGCTCTCCGTGGCCAGGTGCGCGTCCGTGATCACCGCGACGCGGACGCGGAACCGGGGGCGTCGCTCGAGCCACCGCGAGACCGGCTCCGGGTCGGCCTTCGGCGTCTCGCGCGGCACCAGCCGGTCGATCGTGACCGAGCGCCGCCTCGCCGCTCGCCCCGAAGCGGTGCGCGTCGACGGCGCCTTCTCGAGCAGGTCCGGGTGGGCGCCGGCGTCGGCCGCGCGGCAGGAGGGACAGGTTCCGCACGGGTCCTCGCCCGGTGCGCTGCAGTTCGCCCAGGCCGCGTACCAGCGGGCCGTCGTGCGCCGACCGACGGCGTCCGGACCGACGAACGCCATGCTGCGCGCCCCGCCGGACCGCAGCCAGCCCCGGACCGCGTCGTGCCCGAGCGGACGTGGAATGCCCTCGACCGGCGCGGCGTCGACCTCCGCACCGGCCGACCGCGCGGCCGCCGCGCTCACCGGCCGACCGCCAGGCGCTCGGCCAGCACGTCGGGGTACTCGGCCGCCCGTAGCTCGCGCTGCACGGCGGCGACGTCGAACGGGACGCGGACCACCTCGAACCGTCGGGTGTCGACGTCGAACAGCGCGTACGAGGCGTACGGAACGCCGTCTCGGGGCTGACCGACCGCGCCCGGGTTGAAGAACCCGCGTGCCTTCGGCGGCATCCGGTAGCGCCCGCCCTCCTCGCCGAACGGCACCTGGCGCCAGAGGGTGCGGCCGCCCGGGCCGTCGGCGGCCGCCATCAGGCGCGGAACGTGCGTGTGGCCGACCAAGCAGATCGGCCGCTCGAGGTGGGGGAGGTTCTCCTCGGCGTCGGGCAGCCCGTGCAGGTACTGCCAACGGCGTGCCAGCGCGCCGTGCACCGCCTCGAACGAGCCGTCGCGGTACGACGGTTCCAACGTCCGGAGCCAGGCCAGGGCTTCGTCCGAGATCGCCTCGGCCTGCCGCGCCAGGATCTCGCCGACCAACCCCCCGGCCGGATCCTCGACGCTCCCGCCGTCGCGGAAGGCGAGCAGCTGGGCGTCGTGGTTGCCGAGCAGAGCGAAGGTGGGGCGGAGCTCGGCGAGGGTGCGGACGGTCGCGTCGATCGCGGGGTGGTACCCGACCGCGTCCCCCAGGAACGCCACCGCGTCGTACCCGTGCCGCCGAGCGTCGGCCAGCACCGCCGCCAGGGCCACGGCGTTGCCGTGCACGTCGCTGAGGAGCAGGTAGCGCACGGCGGCACGATAGCACCGGCGGCCACGGGAACGGCCCGCGGCGCGCGCTATACTGCGCGGGTGCCCCCGCTCCACGTCCGTACGCTCCACCTGCTGCTCGCGGCCCTCCTCGTCTCGCTCGCGGCGGCGCAGGTCACGGTGCCGACGCTCGGGACGCGGGGCGATGTGCCGGACGCCGTGGTCGCGGCGGTCACCGAGGGGTTGCGCGACGGCCTTCGCTCCGAAGGGCTCGAGGTCCGTGCGGGCGACCTGATCACCGCCGGGATCGCCGGGAGCCTCGATCCGGAGTTCACGCGGCTGATCGGCGATCTCGACGGAAGCGCGTACGCGGTATCGGGCGAGGTGGCGGTGGCCGGTCCGGACGTCGACCGTCCCTACCTCCTGAACCTGGTGGTGGCCGAGGTCGACGGCGATCGCGCCAGCGACCTGATCAGCCGGCCCCTGGGGCCGGACGAGGCGACCGCGGTCGGCGCCTCCGTCGCGCGCGAGATCGCCACCTTCGCGCGGCCGGCGACCCGGCTGCCGAGCGGCGACGCCGGCCTCTTCGTCACCAGCGAACCGCGCGGCGCGCGCATCGTCGTCGACGGCGTCCCGGTCGGTACCACCGGCGACGCCGGACCGATCCAGCTCGCGCCGGGCCGCTACCGGATCGAGGTCCGCACCGACGGCTTCCTGCCCGAGGTCCGTTCGGTCGAACTCCGGTCCGGCGCGACGCGCTTCGTGCACGTCCCGATGACGGCGATCAGCGGCGGGAGCATCCGCATCCAGGCCACGCCGGACGCCCGCGTCGACCTCGACGGCGTCGCGGTAGGCCGCACCCCGATCACCGTCCCGGCCGGCGTCGGCACGCACGTGGTGACGCTCCGGCGCGACGGGTTCGAACCGGAACGGATCGAGGCGCCCGTCCGCACCTACCGCGTCACCCGCGTGGACGCACGGCTGGTTCCGGCCGAAGAGCCGCTGCTCTTCTGGGAGGAGGAGCGCGGCACCCTGGTACGGATCGACGGCCGGCTCCAGCCGGGCGGCCACGCGACCGACCTGCGGCCCGGCCTGCGTCGCATCGAACTGATCCGTTCCTCCGGCCGGATCGAGGTCCTGCGGGTGGTCCCCGACTCCGGCGCCTACGAGCTCGACCTGACCGACGGGCGCCTGATCCCGCTCGCAGCGGACGGACCCGACCGGGATCGCTGACGCCCCGCGGTCCGTGCCCGCGGCCCCCGTCTCGAGCGGTTCACGGAACCCTCCAGACGTCGCCTTCCAGCCCCCGCGTCCAGGCCAGCGCCACCGACCAGGCGGTGCCCTCGGGACCGCCGCCGCGGACGCCGACGGTCGCCGTCGGCGCGTCGCCGGCGCCGGAGGGACGCCACGAGGCCTGGACCGCGAGCGGTGCGACCCGCCGCCCGGCCGGCCTGAGGTGCACGTCCCAGCCGAACCGGTCCCCCATCGGTCCGACCCAGGTGCCGCGCGTCACGAGGCCCGGCAGCCAGACGGTGCCGGCGTCGTCGGCACGGGCGTCCAGGTACGCCACGAACCGGACCTCGGGGGCGCGCCGCGGCACGTGCGCGACGCCCGTCCCGAAACCGATCGCGCCGCCCCCGTTCGCGGCGATCCTCGACTCGACGGCGCCGAGCGCGTCCCACTCGGCGCCGAACGCACGCCGCGCGCGCACGGTCGCGTCGGCGTCGAGCAGCCAGCTCCCCTTCAGGTCGGTGCGGACCGCCAGGTCGGCGCCCGCCAGCCAGGTTCCGGTCAGCCGCCCTTCGCCGGCCAGACGCAGCGACGCCCCGGAGCCGAACGGGTCGGAACCGGAGGCGTCGAGCGGATCGAAGCGACGCTCGGCGGCACTTCGGGCCCGGGCCTCCAGACGGGCCGCGACCGGACCCAGCTGGCCGCGAAGGACGGCGTGCCCGCGGACCGCCGGCGCCTCCGCGAAGCGGACGCCGACGCCGGTCTCGACGACGACCGTGCCGAGCGGGCCGAACGCCCGGCGGGCCTGCGCCTCGAGGTCGACGCCGGGCGCCGCCGACGCCACCAGAGCGACGCGGACCCGGTCGCGGGCGCCGGCCGGTAGGTCCCGCAGCTCCAGGCGCGCCTCGGGCACGAACCGGTCGGCGCCCGCCACCGTCGCGACGCGTAGGGTCGCCGTCTGCGCGGCCGCCCCCGGGGCGGCGATCAGCAAGGCGAGCGCCAGGAGGAGGCGGAGCGGGGCACGGCGGCCCGGGCTGGCCGCACGGGCGTCCAGCACGGCGGAGACGGGGGCGCGAAGGAACATGCCGCAAGGGTGACACGAGCCGCCGCCGTCCGCGCTTCCGGGCGGTACGGAGCTTGGTGGTACGATCCGCCCCGCGGGTCGCGCCACCGTCGCGACCAGGTTCCCCCGCAGCTTGGAGTACACCGTGCGCATCCTAGGTCGTTGGACCGTCGAACCGACCCTGCCGAACGAGCTCGCCCCCCTCGAACGCCTCTCCAGGAACCTCGCCTGGACGTGGTCCCAGGAGGCGCGCAGCCTGTTCCGGCGCCTCGATCCGGACGCCTGGGAGCGGTCCGGACACAATCCGGTCCGGACGCTGCGCAGCGCCGCGCCCGAGCGCCTGGCCGAGGCCGCGGCCGACGACGCCTTCGTCGCCGCGGCCGAACGTGCGGAACGGGCGCTGCGCGACGAGCTCGCGCCCGAGCGTTGGTACGACCGCGCCGTCGGCCGCGACGCGGTGATCGCCTACTTCTGCGCCGAGTACGGTTGGCACGAGTCGTTGCCGCAGTACTCCGGCGGTCTCGGGATCCTCGCCGGCGACCACACCAAGGCCGCCTCCGACCTGGGCGTGCCGCTGATCGCGGTCGGGCTCTGGTACCCGGAGGGCTACTTCCATCAGCGCATCGCCGAGGACGGCAGTCAGGAGGCGGTCTACCGCCGGTCCGATCCGAACGACCTGCCGCTGACGGTCGCGACCACGGCGGACGGCACGCCGCTCGAGGTCCCGGTCGAGGCGTTCGGCCGCACCGTCCGGGTGCGCGCCTACACCGCCGACGTGGGCCGGGTCCGTGCCGTGCTCCTCGACCTCGACCACGACGGCAACGAGGAGGAGGTCCGCGCCTGGACCCGCCGGCTCTACGGCGGCGACCAACGGACGCGGGTGGCGCAGGAGATGGTGCTCGGCATCGGCGGGGTCCGCATGCTCCGTGCGCTCGACGTGCACCCGGACGCCTGGCACCTGAACGAGGGCCATAGCGCCTTCTCGGTGCTGGAGCGGTGCCGTGAGCTCGTCGCGGAGGGCGTTCCGTTCGACGTGGCGCGCGAGACGGTCGCGGCGGGAACCGTGTTCACGGTGCACACGCCGGTCACCGCCGGCAACGACGCCTTCCCGTTCGACCTGATCGATCAGGCGTTCCCCGGCTGGCCGGAGCGGCTGGGCCTGGACCGGAACCGGTTCCACGGCCTGGGCGTCGCCGACCACGGCTGGGGTCCGGTGTTCAGCATGCCGGCGCTGGCGCTCCGCAACGCCTCGCGCCGCAACGGCGTCGCCGAGCTGCACGGCGAGACCAGCCGCCGGATCTGGCGCGACCTGTGGCCGGACCTCGGCGTCGAGGAGGTCCCGATCGGACACGTCACGAACGGCGTGCACGCCGCCACCTGGCAGGCGGAGGAGATCGGGGCGCTGCTCGACGCGCACCTGCCCGACGACTGGCGCCACGACCTGACCGACGCCGCCGCGTTCGAACCGGTCCGCGAGCTCGACCCGGCGCGGCTGTGGGAGGTACGGCGCGAGCTCAAGGCCCGCTCGCTCCGCACCCTGCGCCGGCGCGTCCGGGCGCAACGCGCCCGGCAGGAGGCGAGCCCCGCCCGGCAGGCGGGCAGCGACACGCTCTTCGACGCCGATCGGCTCACGATCGGCTTCGCGCGCCGCTTCGCCACCTACAAGCGGGCCACGCTGATCTTCCGCGATCTGGACCGGCTCGAACGGATCCTCGCCTCCGAGGAGCGGCCGGTGCAGCTCGTCTTCGCCGGCAAGGCCCACCCTGCCGACGAGCGGGGTCAGGAGCTGATCCGCACCATCGACGCCTTCGCGCGCGACCCGCGCTTCGAGGGACGGATCCTGTTCGCCGAGGATTACGACATGGCGGTCGGTCGCGCCCTGACGCGCGGCGTCGACGTCTGGCTCAACAACCCGCGCCGACCGCTCGAGGCGTCCGGCACCTCCGGCCAGAAGGCGGCGATGAACGGGGTTCTGAACCTGTCGATCCTGGACGGCTGGTGGCCGGAGGGGTACGACGGGGTGAACGGCTGGGCGATCCGGAACGGCGATCCGTTCCACGATCCGGACCGGACCGACGCGGCCGACGCCGAAGCGCTCTACGCCTTGCTCGAGCACGAGGTCGTGCCGCTCTACTACGACCGCGACGCGCACGACGTGCCCCGCGAGTGGATGCGTCGGTCGGCGGCCGCGATCGCCAGCGTGACCCCCCGCTTCAACGCCCAGCGGATGGTGCGCGACTACGTCGAGGGCGCCTACCTGCCGGCCGCCGAACGGGCCGAACGGTTCGCCGCCGACGCGCACGCCCTCGCCCGCACGGTGGTCGCCTGGCGCGAGGAGGTCGCGCGCTGCGCCTCGAAGGCGCGCCTCGTGGCGACGACGCCCCCGTCCGGCGCCCACCTCCGTACCGACCAGGAGATCGAGGTCCGCTGCGTCCTGCGCCCCGGCGCCGCCTCCGACCTCGACTGGCGGGTCGAGGTGGTGCACGGACCGGAGGAGGGAGCGCTCGACCGCGACCGGGTGGTCGTGCCGCTCGAACCGACCGGCGAGCCGGTCCCGGACGGCGGGGTCGCCTACGCCGGACGGTTCCGCGTCGCGACGCCCGGAGCGCGGGCGTTCGCCGTACGCGCCGTGACGGTGCCGCCCGCGGCGGCCGAGCTGACCTTGGCCGACGGCGCCGCCGTCGTCTGGGCGGAAGCGGCGGAGGACGCCTGAACGACGGGCGTCCCCTCGGTCAGAGCTCCAGGTCGGTATAGACGCGCGTCTCGCGCCGCCCCGCCACGGCGGCGGCCGGGACGCGGTCGGGCGGCCCGCCGGCCACGGTCGCCTCGAGCGCCGCGCGCTTGCCCTCCCCCTCGATCAGGAACCAGACGCGATCGGAGGCGTTCAGCCCGGCAGGGGTGAGGGAGAGCCGGCCGGGTCCCTCCGGTCGCCCGACCGCCACGGCGAGACCGGGCGCCGTCGCCGCGCCGGTTCCGGGGAAGAGGCTCGCCGTGTGCGCGTCGTCGCCCAACCCGAGCAGCGTCAGGTCGAACAGCGGTCCGCGCGCCGGATCCCCGAACGCCCGCCGCAGGGCGAGCGCGTACGCCTCGGCGACCCGCTCCGGATCGGCGTCGGGCACGTGCGGCCACGGCACGATCTGATCCTCGGGCACGGGCACGTGGTCGAGAAGCGCTTCGCGTGCGGCCCGTTCGTTGCGGTCGGGGTGGTCGGGCGGAACGTCGCGTTCGTCCCCCCACGCGATCCAGACGCGCCCCCACGGCAGATCGCGGCGCTCGGCGAGCGCCCGGTAGGCGGGGAGCGGCGTCGAACCGCCCGACAGGCACAGCACGATGCGCCCCCGTTCGGCGGCGACGTCCTGCAGGAGCTCGGCGGCGTCGGCCGCGAGGCGGGCGGCCGGGTCGGGTCCGGTGCGGAGGTCGGCTCGGTCCATGGCGGCAGCGTACCGGGCGGCCGAACCGGCCCGTGGTAGCGTCCCGCATGCCCGAGACCCGTTCGATGCGCGATCGCGCGTACGCCAAGATGACCGAGTGGACCGAGTCGGAGGCGCTCCGGCGGCACATGCTCGCGGTCGAAGCGGCGGTGGTCGCCTACGCCCGGCAGGAACCGGACGCCGACGAGGACCTGTGGGCGGCGACCGCCGTCCTGCACGACTTCGACTACGAGAGGCACCCGGACGTCGGAGAGGACGGCCACCCGTTCGTCGGCGTGCGGCACCTGCGGGACGAAGGGTGGCCGGAGCCGCTCTGCGAGGCGATCCTCGGCCACGCCGACTTCGCGGGCGTGCCGCGCGCGACCCGGCTCGCCAAGGTCCTCTACGCCTGCGACGAGATCACCGGCCTGATCACCGCCGCCGTGCTGGTGCGGCCGGACCGGAACATCGCCCAGCAGACGGTCAAGAGCCTCAAGAAGAAGTTCAAGGACAAGGCGTTCGCCCGCGGCGTCGCCCGCGACGACGTACGGCGCGGCGCGGAGGAGTTGGGCGTCGACCTGTGGGAGCACGTGGGGTTCGTGCTGGCGGCGATGCAGGAGCGCGCCGGGCCGCTCGGCCTGGACGGGAGCGAGGCGCCGAGCGGCTGAGCCGCCGCTTCAGGGCGCGGCGGCGGCCGGCTCCGGCACGGCGCCGAAGGCGTCGGGCGTGCCCATGCCGCGCCAGTTCCACGCCCCGTCGCGGCGGGGCGGCCAGATCACGGCGGTCGCACGGCCGGCGATCGTCATTCCCTCGATCGGCCCGAAGTAGCGGGAGTCCTCGCTGCCGCCGGCGGAGGCCTGCCGGTTGTCCCCCATGACCCAGTAGGTACCATCGGGCACGATCAGGTCGTGCACGAACGCTTCGCCGTCCGGGCGATCGGCCGGCAACGGCGCGAGCGCGTCCAGGACGGTGCCGTAGTAGAGCTGCGCGCGGGGGTCCTCGGGGGCGACGGCGGGGGGCGTCGAGCCGGTGGTCGGCAGCTGCGGCACGGCGGTGCCGCCGAGGGTGGTGGCGAACCGTACGTGCAGTCCGGCCAGCTCGCCGTCCTGCAGCGAGATCAGCGGGAAGTCGATCCGGTCGGGGGTGATCTCGCCCGACTCGGTCAGCCAGGTCTGGTCGATCGTGTGGCCGTTGACGATCACCTCGCCGCCCTCGATGCGGAGGGAGTCGCCGGACCGGGCGATCACCCGCTTGATGAAGAACGGGCGCCGGTCGCGTTCCTGAGCGGTGGGGGCGTTGGCCGGCTCGCGCACCACGACCACCTCGCCGCGGGCGTACGGTCCGAGCAGCCCGGCCCGGCGCAGCCAGGTGTCGTACTTGGGGATGAAGACGCGGTCGCCGGTCAGCAGGGAGCGGAGGACGCTCTGCCCGCCGACGCCACCGTCGAGGGTGGGACGCATCGAGCTGCCGACCACGCCGACGGTGTTGAAGACGAAGGTGACCACCAGGAACGCGATGACGAGGGCTTCGGCGTACCCTCGCACCTCGCGCCAGAAGCGGCTCTGCACGGGTCGGCCGGACCCCTTCGGTCCGGCCTCTGCGGAATCGCGGGCCTGAGCCGCGCGGTCGTTTCGAGGCATGAACGGGAGTCTACCGCGCGGTCGGCGGCAACCGGTCGGGCCGTTCCCGCTCGAGCCGCTCGAACGCGCGTTCGGCGGCGTCGCGCCCGGCGGCCACGATCCGTTCGAACTCCCGGAACGACTCGAGGCGGAACTCGGGCCGATCGAGCACGATCCGGAGGTCGGCGGGATGCATCGTGTACTGCACGTCGGTCAGGATCGCCTGCATCACGTCGGAGCTGCGGAGCAGCATCTCGACCATCGGGTTGCGGCGTTCGAGCCGCACCGTGCGCACCATCCGGTCCCACCACGGCCCCTCCTCGTGGGGGCGGACGTACGCCGCCCGCCGGGGCGGGGTGGCGTCGGAGGCGATGACGTACTCGCCGCCGAGCAGGGCGGCGGCCGCCACCGGCAGGTTGTTCACGATGCCGCCGTCGGCGAGCGTGCGGCCGTGCCACGTCACCGGCTCGAACGCTCCGGGGAACGAGGCGGAGGCGCGCACGGCGTCGACCAGCGACCCGCGCATCAGGATCCGTTCCTCGCCGTGCTCCACGTCGGTGGTGGTGACCGCGAGTGGACGGTCGAGATCCTCGAACCGGTCGGGGAGCAGCTCGGCCAAGAACTCGTGGAGCCGGTCGCCCTTCAGGACGCCCGAGCCGAGACTGAGGTCGATGACGTCGCGCCAGCTGGCGCGGTCGGCGAGGTCGAAGATCTCGCCGGCGTCCATCCCCGACGCGTAGAGGGCGCCGAGGATGGCGCCCATCGAGGTACCGGCGATCGCGTCGACCCGCACCTCGCGCTCCTCGAGCGCCTGCAGCACGCCGACGTGCGCGAAGCCTCGCGCCGCCCCGCCGGAGAGGACCAACGCCACGACCGGCGGGGCGGACGCATCGTTCTCGCTCACTCCTGCGGCACGACGCGGAGGACCACGTCGATCTCGACCTCTTCGCCGTCGCGGAGGACGGAGAGGGTGACGGTGTCGCCGGCGCCGAGGGCGAACACGGTCGCCTGCAGCGCGTCGGAGTCGCGGACCGGCTCGCCGTTCGCGGCCACGATCACGTCCTCCGGCAGCGGCAAGGTGCGGTCGCCGAGCTGGACCGCCATGCGGCTCCCGCGCAGTCCGGCCTCCTCGGCGGCGCTGCCCTCCTGGACCTGGAGGACGGCGACGCCCTCGTCGGGCAGGCCGAATCGTGCCCGCAGTTCGGCGGGGTAGGCGGCCACGTTCTGGATCGAGATCCCGAGCCGCGGACGCGTGTCGACGCTGACGTACCCGCCCTCGCGCAGTTCGTCGAGCACGGCGTGGAGGGTGGTGGCCGGCACCGCGAAGCCGATGCCGAGCGAGCCGCGCTGGCCGTCCGCGCCGACCGACGGCACGATGGCGGTGTTCACGCCGATCACGCGGCTGGCCGAGTCGAGCAGCGGACCGCCGGAGTTTCCGGGGTTGATCGGGGCGTCGGTCTGGATCAGCGGCACGTTCACCTCGCCCACGCCGGGCAGGGTGCGCCCGGTGCCGGAGACGATGCCGGTCGTGACCGTCGAGGCGAAGCCGAACGGGTTCCCGATCGCGATCGTCTTCTGACCGACCGTCGGTTCGTAGGCGCCGATCTCGAGCGGCACCACCGCGCTCGGCAGCTCGTCCGGACGTTCCAGCTCGAGCAGCGCGAGGTCGTACAGGGCGTTCGTGCCGAGCACCCGGACCGGCGCGGTCGCGCCGCTCTCGAAGGTGACGCTGATCTCCGCGCCGTCGCGGAGGTCGGTGCTGCGCTCCTCCAGGGCCCGGGCGACGACGTGGTGGTTCGTGACGATGCGGCCCTCGTCGTCGACCACGAACCCGCTGCCGGAGCCTTGCCGCGGCGCCTGCGGCCGGTCGAAGCGGGGCATGAACTCGCGGAAGAACGGCGGAAGCTGGTCCTCGGGCACGTCCTCGAACGGGTTCGTGATCCGCCCTTCGACGCTGACGTTCACCGACACCACCGCCGGACCGGCGCGTTCCACGACCTCGACGGTGTTGCGTTCGTCCTCGAGCCAAGGGCCCTCGGGGGCGGTACTCGGGTCGGGCGCCTGCGCGACCGCGGCGCCGAGGCCGAGGAGCAGGGCGGCCAGCATCGTGACGAGGAACGGGGCCGGACGCGCGGAACACGGTCGGGGGCGGACGGTACGGAGGGGTTCGCGGCGACGGTGGGACATGACGGTTCGACCTCCAGGGGGCACGAGCGTGGGATGCGTCGGCGAGCCGACCGGGAACGGCCGGGCGCCCGACGGTCCTCCCACCGTACGAACTTCGGCTGAGACGACGGTCAGGTCCTCATGAGCGGAATGAACCGTCGCCGCCGCGCGACGCCCGGTGCAGCGCCACCACCGCGGCACCGGCGACGACGGCGAGCGCCAGGGCGAGGCCGGCGTCCGCGAGGGACGGAGGCGCCAGTGCCACGGCGCGGAGCGAATCGGCGTCCTGCCACGGCCAGACCCGGCGCAACGAACCGACCAGGATCCCCGCGAGCGTTCCGAGCACGGCGGACGGCCAGCGCCGCAAGGCCGTGCCGATCGCACGGGCGAAGGCGAGCGCCCCGACCGCGAGGCCCGCCGCGAACGGAAAGAGGACCGAGAGGTCGAGGGTCGACGCCGCCGCCAGGACCTGCTCGTACTTGCCGAGCAGGAGCAGCAGGAACGCCCCGGAGAGGCCGGGAAGCAGCAGGGCCGAGACCCCGATCGCGCCGGCGAGCACGTAGGCGAGCGGGTGGTCGGGCGTCGAGGTCGGGGCGAGGCCGACGACCACGAACGCCCCGGTCGCGCCGACCAGCGCCCATGCGGTCGCTCGCCCGCGGCGCGGCACCTGGAGGGCGACCAGCCACGCCGACACCACGATCATCCCGAAGAACGCGGCGTAGAGCAGCTCGGCGTGCCGTTCGAGGAGCAGGTCGAGCGCCGTGGCGAGCGACAGCACCGCGACCGCCACCCCGATGGCGAGGGAGGCGAGGAAGGCGCCGTCGATCGCGAGCCACGCCTCGCGGACGCGTCCGGCGGCCAGGGAGCGGCGCGGCCCGGAGCGGGTGAGTTCGGAGATCGCCAGGATCAGGCGCGGGTAGATGCCGAGGACGAGCGCCATGGTGCCGCCGGAGACGCCCGGCACCAGGTCGGAGGCTCCGATGGCCACGCCCCGCGCGACGTTCGCGAGGAAGGCGCGGAACCGGGGCGGAGGCGAGGGAGCACGGCGCGCCACGGGCCGCAAGGTAGCACGGTCGTCCGCGCCCTTCGGGCCGACGGACGCCCGCCCCCGCGTGCGGTAGCCTACGGCCGATGGGCGACCGGAACGAACACCCGCCGTCCGACGCGGGGGACCCCTCGGAGCAGGGCGCGAGCGCGTCGCTCGAGGCGCTGGCGTCCTCGTTGGTCTGGCGCATCGGACGGACCTCCGACGACGCCGCGATCACCGTGCGCGTCGGCCTGGCCGGCGCGGCCGCGGCGTTCTCCGAGCTCCCGCGCCTGCACGCCGCGAGCGACGCCGAGCTGCGCGAGGCGATCGACGCCGGAACCGTCCGGGTCGAGTGGGTCGGCCCTCGGAGCCGTTGACCGGTGCGCCTCGACCGCACCGTACGCTTCGAGGTGGAGGCGCCGCTCGACCGGTCGGACGCCGTCGCGTTCGTCCGTGACGTCGCCGCCAGCCTCCGGGACGACGAGCTCCTCTCCGACGTGGCGAACGGTCCCGGGAGCACGGTCGAGGCTCGCTTGCCGGTCTCGGCCGGCTGGCTCGGGCGGCGCTCGCTGCGCTTCCGCAGCCGGCTCGAGCCGACGCCGCGTGGCGCCCGACTGGTGGGGTGCGAACTCGACGACCGGCCGGGCTGGGCCCGGGTCGACGGCGAGGCGGAGGTGACGCCGCTCGCCACCGGCGGATCGCGCCTCGCCTACCGGCTCGCCGTCGAGGTGCACCTGATCGTGCCGGAACCGGAGCGGTGGGGCGGTCGCGCCCTGACCCGGATGATCGAGCGGACCGCGGACGCCATGCTGCAGCGCGTCGCCGACCGCTTCCCCACGGCGGTACGGTGCGCTGCCGAACGGTACGCCGCGACGGTGGCCCCACCGGGCTGAACCCCCCACGGGGTCACTTCCCGACGCAGAAGTTCGCGAACACGTGCGCGAGAGCGTCCTCGGCGATCTCGCCGCGTCCGGTCAGGCCGGCCAGCGTGTCGAGCGCCTCCTCCAGGTCGATCGCCATCAGGTCCTCGGGCGACGCCTCGCAACGCGCCAGCGCCGTTTCGACCGCCCGCAGCGCCTCGGCGTGCCGTTCGTGCTGGATCCACAGCTCCGTGCCGGCCGCGTCGCCGAGCAGCCGCGCGCGGACGGCGGCCCGGAGCTCCGGCAGGCCGTCGCCCCGCTCGGCGCTGACGTCGATCCACGGTCCGGCTCCGACGGCGTCTTGCGTCCACGCGGCGGGCAGGTCCGACTTGGTGGCCAGGAGCAGGCGGCGCCCGTCGGCGGTCCGTTCCAGCAGCTCCCGGTCGTGCGGCGACCACGGGCACGAGCGGTCCACGAGCACGAGCACCAGGTCCGCGCGTTCCGCCAGGTCGATGGCGCTGCGGACGCCGCTGGCCTCGATCGCGTCGTCGGTCGTGCGCACGCCGGCGGTGTCGATGGCGGTGACGGGGACGCCGTCGAGGTCCAACGGCGCCTCGAGGTAGTCGCGGGTGGTGCCGGGCGCGTCGGACACGATCGAGCGGTCGTATCCGAGCAGCGCGTTCAGGAGCCGCGACTTGCCGGCGTTCGGCCGGCCGAGCAGCGCCAGGCGCGCGCCACGCCGGACCAGCGCGCCGGCGTCGGCGGTGGCGAGGAGGTCGGCGATCTCGCGGCGCACGGCGCGCAGCGCCGGCCGGACGTCGCGGAGCTCGACCCCCTCCTCCGGATAGTCGAGCACCGCGGTGAGATCGCCGTACGCCGCCGTGAGTCGGTCCTGCAGGGCGTCCAGCCGGTCGGAGAGGCGCCGCGTCAGACCGTGCGCGGCGGTGCGCCGAGCCCGCTCGCTCTGCGCTTCGACGACGGCCAGGACGCTCTCCGCCTGTACCAGGTCCATCTTGCCGGCCAGGTAGGCGCGGAGGGTGAATTCGCCCGGGCCGGCCGCCCGCGCGCCGTGCCGCAGGCAGCCCTCGAGGACCCTCCGGAGCACCGCGGGCCCGCCGTGGGTCTGCAGTTCGACGGCGTCCTGGCCGGTGTAGCTCGCCGGGGCGCGAAAGGTCAGCAACAGCCCCTCGTCGATCGTCTCGCCGTCGTCGACCACCGTGCCGACGCGGACGCGGTGGCCGGGCGTGGCGCTCGGACTCGGGCCGGAGCGGGGGCGGAAGAGGGCGTCGGCGACGCGGTACGCCTCCGGACCGGCCACCCGGACGACCCCGATCGCGCCCTCGCCGGGGGCGGTCGCGATCGCGGCGATCGTGTCGCCGGTCGGAGGGAGCGGCACCTCAGGCGGCGGCCGCGTCCCGGAACGCGTCCGCCGCGGCGTCGACGACCCGGTCGACGAGCGCCTCGTCGTGGGCATACGAGAGGAACGCCGACTCGAAGGGGCTGGCGGGCCAGTACACGCCGCGCCGCAGCAGTCCGTGGAACCAGGCACGGAACGCTCCGTGGTCCACCTCCTGGGCGTCGACGTCGTCGAGGACCGGCGCGGCGCGGAAGAACGGGGTGATCATCGAGCCGACCCGCTGCACCGTGAGCGGAACGCCCGCCTCGGAGGCGCCGCGTTCGAGCCCCGCCTGCAGGCGCGCGCCGAGCACCTCGAGGCGCTCGTAGACGTCGCCCGCCTCGTCGATCGCGCGGAAGGTCGCCAGCCCGGCCGCCATCGCGAGCGGGTTGCCGGAGAGGGTGCCGCCCTGGTACACGCCGCCGGTCGGGGAGAGACGCTCCATCCGCTCGGCGCTGCCGCCGAAGGCGCCGACCGGCAGGCCGCCGCCGATGATCTTGCCCCAGCAGACCAGGTCGGCGTCGAGCGCGTACCGTTCGATCGCGCCGCCCCGCGCCACGCGGAAGCCGGTCATGACCTCGTCTACGATCATCAACGCCCCGTGGTCGCGCGTCAGCTCGCGCACGGCGCGCAGGAACTCGGCGCTGGGGGGCACGACGCCCATGTTGCCGGCCACCGGTTCGAGGATGACCGCCGCGATCTCGGACCCGCGCGCGCGGAACAGCGCGCTCAGGCCGTCCACGTCGCCGTAGCGGACCACCTCGGTCAGGTCGGCGACCTGCGCCGGCACCCCCTCGCTGCTGGGGACGCCGGTGGTGAGGGCGCCGGACCCGGCGGCGACCAGGAGGCCGTCGGCGTGCCCGTGGTAGTTGCCGGCGAACTTGACGATCCGGTCGCGGCCGGTGATCCCGCGCGCCAATCGCAGCGCGCTCATGGTCGCTTCGGTGCCGCTGTTCACGAAGCGGACCCGCTCGACGCCCGGGACGCGGTCGACCACCGTCTCGGCCGCCTCGACCTCGAGACGGGTGGGCGCGCCGAAGCTGGTGCCGTCGGCGGCGGCACGCGCGACGGCCTCGACCACCGCCGGATGCGCGTGCCCGAGCAGGAGCGGACCCCACGAGCCGACCAGGTCGAGGTAGGCGTTGCCGTCCTCGTCGTGCACCGTGGCGCCGGCGCCGCGGGCGAGGAAGGGAGGCGTGCCGCCCACGCTCCCGAAGGCGCGGACGGGCGAGTTGACCCCGCCGGGAATCGCTCGGCGGGCGCGGTCGAAGAGTGCGCGTGCGTTCGCGTCGTTCATGCCGGCATGTTCGCACGCCGCCGGACCCGGTCGCGTCACGGACGGCCTTGGTATCGTCCTCGCGGCGCGCGGACCCGACATCTCGCGGGCGCCGAGCCGGGAGGAACCGATGGACACGATCGTGGCGCTGCAGTCGCTGGCGCACCCGTTCCTGGACGCCGTCGCCATGGCGCTCACGAACCTGGGCGCGGAGGAGGCGTACGTGGCGATGCTGCTGGTCGTGTACGTCGCGATCGACGCCCGTGCCGGCCGGATCCTGGGACTGACCCTGCTCGCCAGCTTCTACGCGAACCAGCACCTCAAGGAGGCGTTCGACACGGCACGCCCGTACGTCCTGCATCCGGACCTGCTCCGAGGTGGCGAGGCGGCCGCCGGGACCGGCCCCGGGCCCGCCTTCCCCAGCGGGCACGCGCAGAGCGCCACCACCTTCTGGGGCCTCGGCGCCGTGCTCGCGGCGCGTCCGTGGTTCGCTGGGGTCGCCGTGGCGCTGATCGTGCTCGTCTCGGCGACGCGGGTCTACCTGGGCGTCCACTGGCCGATCGACATCGTCGGCGGTCTGCTGGTCGGCGGCCTGTTCGTGGCGGCCGGCGTCGCCTGGATCCGGCGCCCGCCGCGCCTGCCCGGGCCGGTCCGCGTGGCGCTCGTGACGCTGGTGCCCCTCGCGGCCCACCTGCTCTGGACGACGCCCGAGAGCGGCATCATCGCCGGTGCCTTCGTCGCGTTCGGGCTCGCGCCGATGATCGTGGCGCACCGGCCGGCCGGTTCGGTCGTGCAGCGCGCGGCCACCGCCCTGCTCGGGCTGGCGCTCGTGTTCGCCTGGCTCCTCGGCACCAGCGCGCTCCTCCCGGACGCCGTGAAGGAGAACGTCTGGGTCGCGCCGGCGCGGTACCTGGTGCTGGGCCTGCTGGGACTGGTCGCGACCCCGTGGCTGGCCCGGCGCCTCGGGCTCGTCCCGCACGAAGCGCGGTGAGCGGAGGCTCGGACGGGCCGCCGCGCCGCGTCGCGCTCACGGTCGAGTTCGACGGGACCGGCTTCCGCGGTTGGCAGCGCCAGGCGACCGGCGAACGGACCGTGCAGGGCGCGATCGAAGCGGCGCTCGACGCCTTGCCGTGGTCGCACGGGACGGTGCACGCGGCCGGACGTACCGACGCGGGCGTCCACGCCTTGGCGATGGTCGCGCACGTCGACGTCGGCACCACCGTCGCCGACGAGCGGCTGCGCTTGGCGCTGAACGCCCACCTGCCGCCCGACGTGGCGGTCCTCGCGGTCGCGACGGTCGCCCCCGACTTCGAGGCGCAGTTCTCCTGCCGCTACCGGCGCTACCTGTACCGGGCGCGGGTCGTCCGCGGCCGCCCCCGCGGCCTGGCTCTCGATCGGAAGCGGGTGCTGATGGTCCACCGCGCCCTCGAGCTCGAAGCGATGCAGGAGGCGACCGCGGCGTTCGTCGGACGGCGGGACTTCAGCACCCTCGCCACCCAGGAGACGCGCACGCGGGTGCGCACCGTGCATCTCTGCGAGCTGCGCGAGGAACGGGGCGAACTGCACCTGCACGTCGCCGCCGACGGCTTCCTGCGCGGGATGGTCCGAGCGATTCAGGGGACCCTGCTGCGCGTCGGACACGGCACCACGACGGTCGCGGAGGTGCACCGGGCGCTCGAGGCGCGCGACCGACGGCGCGCGGGACCGGCCGCGCCGCCCCACGGCCTCTACTTCGCCGAGGCGGGGTACCGGCCGTGGGACCGCGCCGTGAGCGAACGGGCGCTCGCCGACCTCACGGACGCGCCGCCACGGTCCGGCGAACGGGAGCGGGTAGGCTGAACGTCGTGCGAGGCGTCCGCATCCGACCGTTGGAACCGACCGACCACGAACCGCTGAAGCCGCTCGACGCGGCGTTGGGCGGCCCCGTGCGGCTGACGCGCGCCGCGGCGTCGTTCTACGCCCGCAGCGGCCACGCCTTCGTGGCCGAGGGGGAGGGGGGACCGTGCGGCCTGGCGCTGGCGCAGGCGGTCTGGGACGGCACGCGCGGCACGCTCCGGATCGTGCGCCTCGGCGCCGTCCCGCCCGACGCCGCGGCCGTCCGTGCCGCCCTGCTCGACGCGGTGACCAAGAGCGCCTACGACGCCGCCGTCTACGACCTGACGATCGAGGCGCCCGAGAACGATGTCGACCTGCTCGACCTGCTGTCGCGCGAACGCTGGAGGCCGGACCCGGTGCGCGTGCTCCGGCGGACCCTCGGCAGCCGCGGCGCGGCGCCGGAGGAGGGGCCGTGACCTCCGGGGCGCGCGTGATCCTGGGCGTGCGCGGACTCGCCGACGTCGACGATCGGGCCCGCGTGGCCGAGACGGTGCGGGCGCTGCCCGGCGTGCTCGAGGTGCGGCCGGGCGACGTCGGCGCCGACGTCGGCCAGATCGAGGTGCGCTACGACGACCGCGAGACGACGGTGATGGAGATGATCCGCGCCGTCCGCCGGCTCGGCTACCTGGCCGGCATGGAGTGATCGCTTCGTGCCCGCGCCGCCCCTCCCGCCGCTCGACGACGAGGACGTCGTCTGGATCGGCCTCCTGCGCTTCACGATCACGACGCCCGGCGCCCGCTCGCTGAAGGAGAAGCGTGCGCTCGTGCGACCGATCGTCGACCGGCTGCGCCATCGCTACCCGGTCTCGCTGGCCCGGGTGGGCGGCGAGGACCGCCACGACCAGGAGCGGGTGGCGGTGGTCGTCGCGAACCGCGACCCCGAGGTCTGCCGCTCGGTGCTCGACCGGGCGCTCGCGACGGCCGAGCGGGACGGAGCGCGTCTCGAGCGGGTCGAGACGACGGTCGAGCGCTGGTAGGATGCGCCAGGAACGGGCGATCCGTGCCCGCCGCCGGGGCGAGCCACGCTCCGCGGCCGGAACCGACCGCACCGACGGAGGAGGCCCCCGTGAGCGAACACGAGCGCGACGCGACCGACGGTCCGCCCCGGCCCGCGCCCCAGAGCGCACCGACCGACGCGACCGAGGTATCGGACGAGGCGCTGTCGACCCTGATCGGTCTGGCGGCGCACGAGGTTCCGGGCGTCGTCGGCATGGCACCGACGAACCTGAGCGAGGGAATCCGCCGCATCCTCGGCGTGTCGCAAGCGGACGAAGGGGTCGACATCGAGCGCGACCCGCAACGCCCCGATCGGCCCGACGTGCGCCTGCACGTCGTGGTCGCCTACGGTGTGAACATCCCGGTCGTGGCCGAATCGGTGGTCGAACGCGTCCGCTACGCCGCCGAGAAGTACGCCGGGGTGGCGGTGCGCGAGGTCGACGTGCACGTGGCGGGGGTGTCGCGTGACTGAGGCGACGCGTGCGAACCCGACCGGACTGACGACCGGCGACCTCTCCGAGGCGTTCGCCTTCGCCACCGACTGGCTGGGCGTGCACGTCGACCAGGTCAACGCCCTGAACGTCTACCCGGTCCCCGACGGCGACACCGGCACGAACATGCACCTGACGATGCAGAGCGTCCGTCGCCAGCTGGAGGAGGAGCGCCCGTCGTCGATGGGCGACCTGGCGCACGCGCTCTCGTACGGCTCGCTGCTCGGCGCGCGCGGCAACTCGGGCGTGATCCTCAGCCAGATCCTGAAGGGGTTCGCCGAGGCGGTGCGCGAGCACCCGGAGCTGGGCGCCACGGAGCTGCGTGCCGCGCTGCGCGGCGCCACCAAGGTCGCCTACGGCGCAGTGATGAAGCCGGTCGAAGGCACGATCCTCACCGTCTGCCGCGCCCTGGCCGAGCACGCCGAGGAGGACCCGGCGGAGCGACCGCTCGAGCTGCTGCGCGGAGCGATCCGTGCCGGCCACGTGGCGCTGGAGCGCACCCCCGAGCAGCTTCCGCTGCTGAAGCAGGCGGGCGTGGTCGACGCCGGCGGCCTCGGACTCCTGCGGGTGTTCGAGGGGGTCGTCGCCAAGTACGACGGCGAGGATCTTCCGCCGCCGCCGAAGGTCGACCGGAGGGCGCAGCAGGACTTCGAGGAGGAGGCGTTCGGCTTCTGCACCGAGTTCCTGCTCAGCGACGTCGAGGCGCCCACCAAGGAGATCCAGGAGCTGGTCGCGCCGTTCGGCGACTCGTTGCTGGTGGTCGGTGCCGAAGGGTTCGTCAAGGGTCACATCCACACCGAGGAGCCGGAGCGGCTGCTCGCCACCGTCGCCCGCTACGGCCGGATGGTGCGCTCCAAGGTCGAGGACATGAGCGAGCAGCACAGCGAGATCCTCGCGACCGTCGACGCCGCCGAGGCGGAGCCGCCGAAGGTGGCGATGGTCGTCGTCAGCGACGGGTACGGCGTCACCAAGGCGTTCCGCGGGCTGGGCGCCCGCGTGGTCGGCGGCGGGCAGACGAACAACCCCTCCGTGCAGGACATCGCCGACGCCATCCGCTCGGTCGGAGCGCCCACGGTGATCGTCATGCCGAACAACGCGAACATCGTCATGGCCGCCGAACGCGCGCAGGAACTGCTGCCGGAGCGGGACGTCCGGGTCCTGAAGACGCGGACGCTGGGCCAGGGGCTCGCGGCCGCCTTCGCCTTCGACGAGGACGGCGACCCAAACGCGGTGCTCGAGGAGATGGGCGAGGCGCTCGAGGACGCGGTCACGATCGAGGTCACGACCGCGAGCCGCGACGCGACCATCGACGACGTCGACGTCTCCGAGGGGCAGTACATCGCCCTGGTCGACGGGAAGCTGGCCGCGAGCGGCGACGATCCGCAGGCGTTGGTCCGCGACCTGGTCGCGTCGCACGCCGCCGATGCCGAGGTCGCCACCCTGTTCTACGCTCCGGACGTGCCGGCGGAGGAGGCCCAGGCGCTCGCCGACGCGCTCGACGCGGCCCACCAGGAACTGGAGGTCGAGGTCCACCCCGGTGCGCCCGACCTGTACCCGTACCTGCTGTTGCTCGAGTGAGCCGCATGAACGAACGCTGAAGCGCGCCGGTGACCCGTGCCCCCCACGTGGCGCCGTCCAGGGCTACCATGCGCCCAGGAGGTGGTCTCGCATGAGGACCCCACGCACCACGCATCGAATCGGTCGGTTCGCCGGCCTTCTGGCCGTCGCGTCGCTGCTCCTGGCGGCGTGCACGGTGGACATCGAGGTCGAACGCGGCGACACGATCCCGACGCTCCGTGCCGGCGAACGGTACACGCTGGACGTCACGCCGTACCAACGTTCCCTGCGCTCCGGCGCGACCGCCCGCATCCCGATCGATCTGAACAGCGCCGACGCGGAGGGGATCTTCGTGGTCGCCACCGCCGGCGACCTTCGGCTCCGCAACCCCGTCTCCGGAACGATCACCGCCAGCAGCTCCACGGGCTTCTACTTCGCGCGCGGCGAACGCGGCATCGAAGGGGCCAGCGTGGTCTCCGACCTGGCGCCGCGAGCGATCGACGCGTCGGTGCGCACCAGTTGCCTCGGTCCGTGCGTGATCCTCCGAGACTCCGACCGGTCCGACGTCATCCGGAGCCGCACGGCCGAGGTGCTGATCGAGAACCCGTTCGAGGACCGCCTCGAGGTCGAGATCTACGTCTTCGCGCAGGCGCTCGACGACCGCAGCGAGCCGCAGAACGACACCCGCTCCGGCGCCGACGTCCTCAGCGGGACGCTCTGGGGCGCGCTCGAGACGATCGGCGACGTCGACACCTTCGAGCTCGCCGACGACGGGAACGTCACCGTGCACGCCCCGATCCGCGTGGACGGCGGTCCGGAGTCGAACTACCTGTCGCTCGAGGTCGAGGTCCTCGACGCCGAAGGCTCGCGCATCCCCGCCGGACAGGTCGGGGGCGAGAACCCGGTCGTGCTTCGTCCGGACCAGTCGCACACCTTCACCGACCTCTTCGACGGCGAGTTCGTGCGCGTGAAGGAGGCGTCCGGGCACCGTGCCGCCGCCGCCGAGTACAGCGGCTTCCGTGTCGTCCTGCAGGAGACGGTGGGCCTGTCGGACCGCGCGCGCTGAGCGGAGCGCTGACGGTGGGGCGCCCGGACGTCCGTAGGCGTCGGTCGCCCGCGCCTTGGCGAGCGTCGATCGTTCGCCTCGCGACCGCCTTCGCGGCGGTCGCGAGCCTTTCCGTCGCCCACGCGGTCGACGCCTGCCCCGCGCGCGAGGACGGTCGCCTCGACCTCCACGCCGCCGCGGCGATCCTCGAACCGGGACTGGCCCTGCCGGCGGCGTTCGGGACCGATCCGGACCTGCGTCCGTGGGCCGAGGTCCAGCGGCCGCGCCCGTCGGCGGCGGGCGGGGGAGGACGGTCCACGCGGCCCGACGCCGACCGCGCGACCGATCCCGAGCGGCCCAGCGAGGCGTCGCTACGCGCCGCCTGGCGGGCCGCGGCCGACGCCTACGGCGTCCCTTCCCCCGAGGTGCGGGACGGCGCCGTCGACCCGGAGTGGGTGCGTCGCGCCGCCGGGCGCGTCCAGGTGGTCGGCATCCGCCTCGTCGACGACCGCTCCGAGTCCGGCGGGCTGGCGGCGGTCGGAGCGTACTGGAACTCGCCGCTCCTGCCCCGGCTCCGGCTCGTGCCGATCGGCGACGGTCCGCAGGAGGAGGCGACGCGGACCGCCTTCGAACGGCTCGGCACCTGCGCGCTCGCGGTCGACGCCTGGGTCGACGTGCCGGTCACGGTCGCGGAGCGCCTCCTGGATGCGTCGGACGAGCCGTTGCTGTTCGCGTTCGGTCCGGACGCCGGCGACGCGCAGGGGTGGAGCGCCTGGTTCGCACGCGACCGGATCGCCGAGGCGTTCGCCTTCCGAGCGCCGGAGGTGGCGGACGTCGACGAGTTCGCCGCGGTCTTCGCCGGCGGACGGCCGTCGTGGGCGCAACTGGTCCGCTCGGTCCCGTCGCTGCGCGGTTCGCTGGGACCGGTGGCGATCGTCGATCTGTTGCGGGGAGCGGTGTTCCGCTGACGGTAGGGGCCTACGCCCCCGAGTACCTCAACGTCGGTCGGCGTCGCGGGCGGCGCGGATCGCGTCCCGCATCGTCTCGGTCGCGGCGACCGCGCCAGCGACCGGATCGTCGGCGCCGGTGTCGGTGAGGCTCCGCGAGGCGGAGATCACGGCGCCGTGGCCGTCCGCGTCGAAGGCGGCCCGCACGTCCTCCGCCCCGCCGCCCTGCGCACCGTAGCCCGGCACCAGCAGGAGCGCGTGGGGCAGGCGCGCGCGCAGCCGGGCGAGCGCGCCGGGCACCGTCGCGCCCACGACCGCACCGATCGGGCCGTAGCCGTGCGCGTCGAGCACCGAGTCGCGCGCGCGTTCGGTGAGCAGGTCGGCGAGCCGGTCGGCGACGGTGACCGCCCCGGTCCCGCCGTCGGCGAGCCGCAGGTCCTGAAGGTCGGCGCCGCCCGGGTTGCTGGTGCGGACCAGCACGAACAGCCCCCGCGCGTTCCGTTCCGCGGCGCGGACGAACGGTTCGATCGCGTCCATCCCCAGGTACGGCTGGACGGTGAGGGCGTCGGCACCGAACGGGCCGGCGCCGAGGTAGGCGTCGGCGTACGCCTCCGCGGTGCTGCCGACGTCGCCACGTTTGGCGTCGAGGATCGCCGGCACGCCGAGCGCGCGGGCGTCGGCGAGGAGCTGCGCGAGCGCGATCTGGCCGGGCACCCCCCACCGTTCGAAGAACGCCGACTGCAGCTTGACGCAGGCGATCCGGTCGGCCGTGCCCTCCAGGATCGCGCGGAACCGTTCGGCGATGGTCCGCGCGACCTTGGCGGCGTCGCCGCCGTGCGCGCCCACGCCGCCGTCTTCGTACCGCTCCGGCCGCGGATCGATCCCGAGGCAGACGTGGGTGTCCAGTGCCTCCATCCGCCGGCGCAGACGGAGCGAGAACGGTTCCGTCCGGTCCTCCGGACCGTTCGCGTCGAGGCGGCCGGCCAGGTTCGCGGCGGTCTGTCCGGCGGCGTGGTCCACGGCGCCCGACCTCAGGCGGCCGCGCGGCCGTGGCAGTGCTTGTACTTCTTGCCGCTGCCGCACGGACACGGGTCGTTGCGCCCGACCTTGTCGCCCGCCTCGATCGGCGCCGTCTTGCGTTCCGCCGGCTTCCCGCTGGCCGCGGCCAGCAGCGACCCGGCCGCGGCGGCCCCGGCGTCGTACTGGACGTTGCGGCGTTGCGGGTCGCGGCGCTGAAGCGGCGTCTCGGCCCGCACCTGCACGCGGAAGAGGAGCTTGGCGACGTTCAGGCGCAGGTTCGACTTCATCTCCTCGAACAGGTTGAACCCTTCGAAGCCGTACTCCTGCAGCGGGTTGCGTTGACCGTAGCCCCGCAGGCCGATCCCCTGCCGCAGGACGTCCATCGCGTGCAGGTGCTCCTTCCAGTGCTGGTCGACCACCTGGAGAACGATGTAGCGCTCCAACTGCCGCATCAGTTCGGAGCCGAACTCCTCCTCGCGGGCGGCGTACGCCGACTCGATCTCGGGCACCAGCTTCTGGGTGGCCTCGTCGGGCTCCATGCCGCGCAGGCTCTCGAAGTCGAACGACTCGAGGGGCGGCACCGCGTCGACCACCGCGGTCCGGAGATCGGCGATCTCCTGCTCCTCCGGTTCGAGTTGGGGGTTGAGGACCGACTGCACCTGGGCGTCGACGTACTCGGCGATCATGTCCTGCACGTCGTCGCTGATGTCGTTCCCGAGCAGGATCTCGCGGCGCTGCTGGTAGATCACCTCGCGCTGCTGGCTCATCACGTTGTCGTACTCGAGCAGTTGCTTGCGGATCCCCAGGTTCCGGTCCTCGACCCGCTTCTGCGCCCGCTCGATCGCGCCGGAGACCATCTTCGCCTCGATCGGCTGGGTGTCGTCCATCCCCAACCGGTCCATCATGCCCAGCACCCGTTCGCTGGCGAACAACTGCATCAGGTCGTCCTCGAAGCTGACGTAGAAGCGGCTGCTGCCCGGGTCGCCCTGGCGTCCGGAACGACCGCGCAGCTGGTTGTCGATCCGTCGCGCCTCGTGCCGCTCGGTCCCGATGATGTGCAGGCCGCCCGCTTCGATCACCCGCTCGTGGTCCTGCCGCGCTTCGTCGCGGAGCTTCTCGAGCTTGCCGAGCAGGTCGGGGGGCAGGTCCTCCATCCGACGGGCGATCTCGCGCGCCTCGTCGAGCTTGTCGAGCATCACCGACTTGATGAGCAGCTCGGTGTCGCTGTCGTAGCGCTCGAACCCCTCGCGCACCAGCATCTGGCGCGCGAGCATCTCGGGGTTGCCGCCCAGGACGATGTCCGTTCCGCGGCCGGCCATGTTCGTGCTGATCGTCACCGCGCCGCTGCGGCCGGCCTGGGCCACGATGTCCGCCTCGCGGGCGTGGTACTTCGCGTTCAGCACCTCGTGCGGGACGCCCTTGCGTTTCAGCATCCGCGAGAGCGTCTCGGAGGCCTCGACGGTGACGGTCCCGACCAGGATCGGCTGACCGTTCCCGTGGATCTCGACGATCTCGTCGACGACCGCCTCGTACTTGCCCTTGATCGTGCGGTAGACGACGTCCTCGTAATCGCTCCGGACGACCGGCTTGTTCGTCGGGATCACCAGCACGTCGCTGGCGTAGATCTCCTGGAACTCCTTCTCGTCGGTCTTCGCGGTCCCGGTCATGCCGGCGAACTTGTCGTAGAGCTTGAAGAAGTTCTGGTACGTCACGGTCGCGAGCGTCTGGTTCTCGCGCTCGATCTTGACGCCCTCCTTCGCTTCGATCGCCTGGTGCAGGCCCTCGCCGAAGCGACGGCCGGGCATGAGCCGGCCGGTGAACTCGTCGACGATGACGATCTGGCCGTCGTCGTCCTTGACGTACTGCTTGTCGAGCTTGTAGTGCTCCTTGGCGCGGAGCGCCTGCCGCACCATGTGCCCGAGCTCCATGTTCTCGTGGCTGAAGATGTCGTCGATCTTCAGCATCTCCTCGGCCTTGGCGATGCCCTGCTCGGTGAGGTGGATGTCCTTGGTCTTGCCGTCGGCGGTGTAGTCGCCGGTCGGCGTCGGATTCTCGCCCTCGCCGGGCTCGCCCCGCTCGAGCTTCTTGGCGAGGGTCGCCATCACGTAGTACTTGTCGGTCGCCAGCTCGGCCGGTCCGGAGATGATCAGCGGCGTGCGGGCCTCGTCGATCAGGATCGAGTCGACCTCGTCGACGATCGCGTACTGGAGCGGGCTCTCCTCGCGAAGCACCAGCTGTTCCGGGCGGAACGCCATGTTGTCGCGGAGGTAGTCGAAGCCCAGTTCCGAGTTCGTGATGTAGGTGACGTCGCGCCGGTACATCTCGCGCCGCGTGGCGTTGTCGTCCTTGTTCTCGATCACGCCGACGGTGAGGCCCAGGCCCCGGTAGATCGGGCCCATCCACTCGGCCCCGGTCCGGGCGAGGTAGTCGTTGGTGGTGACCAGGTGCGTGCCGTTGCCGGCGACGGCGTTGAGCACCAACGCCAGGGTGGCGACCAACGTCTTGCCCTCGCCGGTCTTCATCTCGGCGATGCGGCCGTAGTGGAGCGCCGCGCCCCCGATCAACTGGACGTCGTAGTGACGAAGTCCGACGTGCCGCTTGGCCGATTCGCGCGTCAGGGCGAACGCTTCGGGCAGCAGTTCCTCGAGCGACTCGCCGGCCTGGTGGCGTTCCTGCAGCGCGGCGTAGGCGGCCGCGAGATCCTGGGTCGCCTCCATCTCGGCCTCCAACGCGTTGACGGCACCGACGACCTCCTTCTCGAGCTTCGCCACCTCGCGGTCGTTGCGGTCGAACATCTTCTGGAAGAATTCGATCATCGCAGCGAGTCTAGCACCCGACCTCGGAAACGCCGTCCGGCACGGAACCTGCCTCGGTGCCGGCAGGGCGCTCGGGCACCGCGATCCAGGTGACCGCGTTGCTGCCGTAGCGGCGGACCCGTACGCCGGCGTGCGGCGCGTCGCGACGCGTGCCGGTCCCGCCGTCGGCGGGGGAGGGCGGGCCCAACCTCCGCAACTCCGGCTCGAGCGCTCCGGCCACGTCGAGCCCGGTCGGGTGCTGCAGCAGGTAGAGCCCGCCGGGCGCCACCGGGGCGGCGCCGAGGAGGGCACGGAAGATCGCGAGCAGGTCGTCGGGGTACGGCGGCGCGGCGGCCGCGACGTCGTACGTCCCCGGATCGCGGGCGGCGAACGCGAGCGCGTCGGCCTGGATCACCGTCGCCCGCAGGCGGGCCCGTCCGGCGTTCCGTCGGATCACCGCCGCTGCGGCGGGGGACAGCTCGACCAGCGTGGCCTCCCACCCGCGGCTGGCGGCCTCGAGTCCGAGCGCGCCCGAGCCGGCGTACAGATCGAGGAACCGTCCGCGCGGCCGGAACTGGAGCGCGTCGAAGACCGCCTCGCGCAGCCGCGCCGGGCTGGGGCGCGTGCCGCGCGCGGGGGTGTCGAGGACCGCGCCCTTCGCCGCGCCTCCGAGGATTCGTGGCTTGCCCATGCGCCGATGTTCGCACGGCCGCCGCAGCGGACCGCGCCGGACGGCGACGGCGGTAGAGTGCGCCCGTGATCCGGAAGCTCGCGCCCGACGAACTGCCGTGGTTCCTGGCGCGCGCGCTGGCGTTCTCCGGCCACGCCGATCCGATGGGCGCCGCCTTCCGGATCGGCGGACGCCTGCGGGAGGTGCGGCGCGACGCCGAGCGGACCTGGGTGTGGCAGCCGGACGGAGCGCCGGTACCGCGGGCGGGCGTCCATCTGGTGCCGCCCGCGCCGGAGGCCGACGACCGCACGGTGCGGCTTGCGCAGGCGTGGCACGACGGGGAGGCCGCCGGCGCCCGCGCCTTCGTCCAGCACCTGTTGGAGCGCACGCCGCACGACGCCGCGCTGCTGCCGCTCGACGCGGTCCCGGCCGCGCTCCGCGACCGTTTCGCCGACTGGCTGGCGCCGATCGGGTTCGAGCCGACACGGCGGACGCGGCATCGCTTCGCCCTCGCCGACGCCCCTCCGCTCGGGACGCCGCTCACGCTCGAAGCGTGGAGCCCGGGGGCCGATGCCGCCTTCCGCGACCTCTACCGCGCGGCGGAGCGGACGACGACCGGGGACGCCCGCTGGTCGTGGCTGAAGCGACACGGCGGTCGCTTCCGACCCGACCTCTGGTTCCTGGCCCGCCCCAGTCCCGACCAGGACCCGGTCGGCTACGCCTTCTGCCACGGCGACGACGGGCTCGATGCACGCTACCGGCTGACCGCCGCCGGCGTGCTGCCCGAACACCGCGGATCGAGCGAGATGCTCCGGCGGCTCCTCGTCACCGTGATGCTCGAGCTGGGCGCCCGCGGTCCGGCCGGGTCGCTCCGCTGCGACGTGGACGCGGACGACCCGAAGCTCGCCCGGATCCTCACCGACGTCGGGTTCGAGCCGGCCGGCGAACGGATCGCGCTCGAGCGCAGGCCGGCCTGACCTTCCGACCTTCGGCGGAGGTCCTCCGCGACGCGGACCTGCTACCGTTCCGGGCATGAACCTCCTGATCCGCTGGGTGCTCAACGCGCTCGCCCTCTGGTTGACGGTGCAGCTGAACGTCGGCGTCATGATCGCGCGCGACGACCTCGGCAGCCTGCTGTTCTCCGCCTTGATCCTGGGTCTCGTGAACGCGGTGATCCGGCCGATCATGATCGTGCTCACCCTGCCGCTGACGGTCCTGACCTTCGGCCTGTTCCTGCTGGTCGTCAACGCCTTGGCCCTCGCGGTGGTGGCCGCGGTGACGCCGGTCCAGCTCTCCGGCTTCGGCGGTGCGGTCCTGGGCGCCCTGGTCCTGACCGTGATCAGCGCCCTGCTCTCGCGGCTGTTCCGGGACGAACGGACGGTCGTCGTCCGCCGCTGAGCGGTCGGCGCCGACCGGTACCGCCACGGGTACGGGCCCGCCGACGAGGCGGGCCCGTACCGTTCGGGGGCGTGGCGCGGAGGACGACGGCCGTCCCGGAGCCACGTGTCGGGACGGCGGCTCAGGCGCTGGCGTTGGGACGGTCGGTCGTGCCCGGCTCGCCGGTGGGCGGGGGGTAGGCGGACGCGTCGTCGCCGACGAGCATGACGTCGAGCACCTCGCGGAACGACCGGACCGGGATCACCTCGAGCTCGGTGAGGACCGCGTCGGGCACGTCCTCGAGGTGGGCGCGGTTGTCCTCCGGCAGGAGCACGCGGCGGATGCCCGCCTGGTGGGCGGCCAGCAGCTTCTCCTTGACGCCGCCGATGGCGAGGACGCGACCGCGCAGGGTGATCTCGCCCGTCATCGCCACGTCGCCACGGACGGGCCGTCCGGTGAGGGCGGAGACGACGGCGGTCGCGATCGCGATCCCGGCCGACGGTCCCTCCTTCGGCGTGGCGCCTTCGAGCACGTGCACGTGCAGGTCCCGCGTCTCGTGGAAGTCGTCGGGCAGCCCGAAAGCACGGGCGTGGTTGCGGAGGTAGGCGATGGCGGCCTGCGCCGACTCCTTCATCACCTCGCCCAGCTGCCCGGTGAGCGACACCTTGCCCTTGCCGGGCACGGCCACCACCTCGACGTCGAGGGTGACGCCTCCGACCGAGGTCCAGGCGAGCCCGTGCGCCAGGCCGATCTGCGGTTCCTTCTCGGCCTTCTCGTCGCGGTACGGCGGCACGCCGAGCAGGTCGCGGGCCTGCCCGTCGTCGATGGTGCGCAGTCCGTCCCAGGCGTCGTCGAGGTACTTCTTGGCGCTCTTGCGGGCGAGCTTCGCGATCAGTCGGTCCATGTCGCGGACGCCCGCTTCGCGCGTGTACTCGGTGACGATGCGACGGACGGCGGACGGCTCGATCGCGACCCGATCGCTCAGCCCGTGGTCGGCGATCTGCCGCGGGACCCGGTAGCGGCGCGCGATCTCGAGCTTCTCGTCGAGGGTGTACCCGGGGATCTGGATGACCTCCATCCGGTCCAGGAGCGGACGCGGGATGGTGGAGAGGCTGTTCGCGGTGGTGATGAACATGACCTTGCTGAGGTCGTACGGGATCTCCAGGTAGTGGTCGGCGAAGGTGTCGTTCTGTTCCGGGTCGAGCACCTCGAGCAGGGCCGAGCTCGGGTCGCCACGGAAGTCGCTCGTCATCTTGTCGACCTCGTCGAGCAGGAAGACCGGGTTCGTCTTGCCGGCGGTCTTCATGCCCTGCAGGATCCGGCCGGGCATGCTGCCGATGTAGGTGCGGCGGTGCCCGCGGATCTCCGCCTCGTCGCGCACGCCGCCGAGGCTCATGCGCACGAAGGCGCGGTCCATGCTGCGGGCGATCGACTTGCCGAGGCTGGTCTTGCCGACGCCGGGCGGCCCGACGAAGCAGAGGATCGGCGCCTTGTAGCGCGCGTCCTCCGCCTCCTTGGTGAGCTGACGCACGGCGAGGAACTCGAGGATCCGTTCCTTCGGTTCCTCGAGGGCGTGATGGTCCTCGTCGAGGATCTCGGCGGTGTGCGCGACGTCGAGGCGCTCCTCGTCGGCCTCCGACCAGGGGAGCTCGAGGATCGTGTCGAGGTAGGTGCGGACCACCGTCGCCTCGGGGCTTCCGCCCGGCATCTTCTCGAGCCGGTCGACCTCCTTGAGCGCCCGTTCCGAAGCCGCCTCCGGCAGGTCCTTCTCCTCGATGCGGGTTCGGAGCGCCTCGATCTCGTCGGTCTCGTCCTGCCCGAGCTCCTTCTGGATCGCCTTCATCTGCTCGCGCAGGTAGTACTCCCGCTGGTTGCTGTCCATCTGCTGCTTCACGCGGGCGCTGATCTGCTTCTCGGTGTCGAAGCGGTCGAGGTCGCGCGAGAGGAAGCCGAGCACCCGTTCGATGCGGGCTCGGGCGTTCGGCTCCTCGAGCACCGACTGCTTGTCCGCCACCTCCCAGGTGGCGTACTTCGCGACCAGGTCGGCGAGCGGACCGGCCTCCTTGAGGCCGCGCAAGTTCTCGAGGTGGAACGAGTCGAGGCGCAGGCCCTTGTTCTGCTGGGCGTACTCCTGGAAGGCCGACTTGGCCTGCTCGATCAACGCCTGGACGTCCCGACCGGACCCGTCGACCTCCTCCGGGACGGTGTGGACGCGCGCCCGGAGGGTGGGGCCCGGGAGGTAGCCGTCGATCCGCGCACGTTCCCGACCCTCGACCAGGACCTGCAAGGTGTCGTCCGGCAGGCGGATCACCTGCTTGACGACGCAGAGCGTGCCGACCTCGTAGAGGTCGCCGGCGCCCGGATCGTCGACCCGCGCCTCACGCTGCACGACGAGCAAGACGCGGGCGTCGGCGGCCTGCGCGTCCTCGAGGGCGCGCTTCGACTTCGGGCGGCCGACGTCGACGTTCTCGAGCGTACGCGGAAGCACGACCTGATTGCGGAGGGCGATCACGGGCAGTTCCCAGTCCATGCCCGAGTAGACACCGGACGGCGCCGCGCGCACCGTAGGCCGGCCGACGTCGCGCCGGCGACGAAGATCGTCGCACACGAACGGAAGGGGTCGGACACGGGGCCGCGACGGCCCCGGCCCCGGCTCCCCGGGTTCAGCCCGGCTCCGACCCCGCGAGGAGACGCAGCGCGCCGGCGTCG
>SLSQ01000159.1 GCA_007130355.1 Trueperaceae bacterium | reverse complement strand
CGCGCCGTCGCTGCGGCGGGGCGGCGGGCGGCGCATCGCCGGCGCGCGCTCGTCGCGGTCGGCGTCGTTCATGCGCCCGGATCCTCCGGTGCGTGCCGGTCGAAGCCGCGCACCGTCTCGACCAACGCCTCGACGCGGGAGGGGTCGACGGCGGGCAGCATGCCGTGCCCGAGGTTGAAGACGTGCGCCCCGCCGCGCCCCTCGCGCAGCACGCGGAGCGCCTCGGCGCGGACCCGGTCGGTCGGGCCGAGCAGCTCGGCGGGATCGAGGTTCCCCTGCAGCGCCCGCACCCGGTCGCCGACGCGGCTCCGTGCCGCGTCGAGCGGCGTGCGCCAGTCGAGGCTCAACGCCTCGAGCGGCAGTTCGGCGAAGGCGTCCAGCAGGTGCGACGCGCCGATCGCGACGTAGAGGCGCGGCACGCCCGTCGCCGCGAGCTCGTCGAGCACGGCGCGGGCGTACGGCAGGCCGAAGGTGCGGTAGGTCGCCTCGTCATGCAGCCCGGCCCAACTGTCGAACAACTGGATCGCCTGCGCGCCCGCCGCGACCTGCGCCTTCAGGTAGTCGGCGCTGACGCGCGTGAGGCGCCGCAGCAGGGCGTGCGCCACCTCCGGCTCGGCGCGCAGCAGCCCGCGGAAGGTCGGGTACTCCTTGCTGCCGCTCCCCTCGACCAGGTAGGTGGCGAGGGTCAGCGGCGCGCCGCCGAAGCCGATCAGCGGCACCTTCAGCTCGCGCCGCAGCAGCCGGATCGCGTCGCCCACGAACGGCGCGATCGCCTCCGCCTCCGGCTCGTGCAGGCGCGCCACGTCGTCCGCGGTCCGGATCGGCGCCCGGATCACCGGGCCGGGCGCGAAATCGATCTCGATCCCCATCGCCGGGAGGGGCGTCATGATGTCCTGGAACAGGATCGCCGCGTCCATGCCGTAGCGGCGCACCGGTTGCAGCGTCACCTCGGCGGCGAGCTCGGGGGTGCGGGCCAACTCCCAGAAGGCGTGGGTCTCCTTCAACTTGCGGTACTCGGGCAGGTGCCGGCCGGCCTGGCGCATCAGCCAGATCGGTGCGCGGGCGGTGTCCTCGCCGCGCACGGCACGAAGGAACAGATCGTTCACGTGGGTCCTCCGGATTCGGGGGGCGCCGCTCGGTCGCCGGTCGGGTCCGGTTCGAAGCGGTAGCCGACGCCCCAGACGGTGTGCAGGTGGCGCGGCGCGGTCGGGTCCGGTTCGAACAGCCGCCGCAGGCGCATCACCACGTTGTCGATCGTGCGGCTGCTCGGGAAGACCTCGTCGCCCCAGACGGCGTCGAGGATGTCGTCCCGCGACACCGCCTCGCCCGGCCGGGAGGCGAGTAGACGCACGATGCCGATCTCCCGCTCGCCCAGCGTCTCGGTCCGTCCGTCGGCCAGGCGCGCCGTCGCGCCGCGCAGGTCGACCTCGTGCCCCCCGAACCGCAGCACGCCGCCCGGCGCCGCGCCGCTCCAGGCGCGACGCCGCAGGAGCGCTTCGACCCGGAGCAGGAACTCCGGCAGGTGGAACGGCTTCGCCAGGTAGTCGTCGCCCCCCGCCTCGAGGCCGGCGACGCGCTCCTCCGGTCGGCCGCGGGCGCTCAGGAACAGCACCGGCGTGTCGTCCCCCTCGGCGCGGCGGGTGCGGCAGACGTCGGTGCCGTCCCGGTGCGGAAGCATCACGTCGAGGACCACCAGGTCGAACCCGCCCTCGCGCCAGCGGCGGAGCCCCGCCTCGCCGTCGTGCGCCACGACCGGTTCGTACCCCTCCTCGCGCAGGTTGTCGACCAGCACCTCGGCCAGCGACGCCTCGTCCTCGACCAGCAGCAGGCGGGCGGGACGGTTCATCGGGCGCTCCGCGCGCGGGCGCCCGCGCCACCGCCGGCGACGCGGCGGGGGAGGGTGACGGTGAAGCGGGCGCCGCCGTCCGGCGAGGCGTCGGCCCGGACCCAGCCGTTCATCGCCTCGACGGTGCTGCGCACCAGGTGGAGGCCCAGGCCGGTGCCGGGGGCGCTGCGGGTCGATTCGTCCCCGCGGCGCCAGAAGCGGTCGAAGATCCGCTCCCGGTCGGTGTCGGGCACGCCGGGGCCGGCGTCGTCGACGTGGACGGCGATCAGGTGGCCCCGGTCCTCCAGCCGCACCGTCACGCGCGCGCCCGCGTCGGAGGCGCCGTTCGGAGGCGACCCGTACTTGACCGCGTTGTCGAGCAGGTTCGACAGGACCAGCTCGAAGGCGTCCGGGTCGAGGGAGACCGGCAGCGACCGCTCGTCGTCGACCCACCGGACGACCGCGCCGCGCGCCTCCAGGCCCGGGCGGGCGGCGTCGAGGTGGCGGAGGACCACGGCCCGCAGGTCGACCGGCTCGAGCCGGGGGGCGTCGGGCGACTGTTCGAGGCGGGCGGCGGCGAGCACCTGGCCGCTGGTCCGTTCGAGGCGATCGAGCTCGTCGTTCATGCGGCGCAGGTAGAGCCGACGCCGCTCCGCGTCCAGATCCCGCAGCTCGGCGGTCTGCACCAGCAGGCGCAGGGTGGCCAGCGGCGTGGTGAACTCGTGCGTGATCGCGGAGAGGAAGTTCTGCTGGCTGCGCTTGAGCGCCCGCTCCTGACGCAGCGAGGAGGCGATCAGCGCCAGCATCCCGAGCACCACGACCACGAAGAACGGACCCTCCCACGCGAACATGCGCAGGTGGCTCCGCTGCCGGTCGAGGAACGCCGCCTCCGCCTCCGGGTCGACCCCGACGGTGCCGTCGTCCCGCCAGACCAGGTGCGGGGCGGCCTCCTCGATGCGGCCGCGGAGGCCCGCCGGGTCGCGCGCGGCCTCGACCGCCGCTTCGGCGAGCGCGGCGTCGCGGCGCCAGTCGGTCATCCGTTGCTCCGTCACCCGCTCGACGTAGCCGCGCTGGAAGATCACCCACCAGAGCGCCTGCGCCGAGACGAACACCACGATCACGGCGAACGCCACGCGGGTGACGGTGCGGCGGTCGAAGCGGCGGCGCGGCCGCGGCGCGGCCGGGGCGGACGGGTCGCTCATCCGTCCGCCAGCCAGCCCTGCTCGAGCGCGGGCACCGCGGAGTAGCTGAAGATCAGGTCGGCCCCGGCGCGGCGGATCGCGAGCAGCGACTCGCGCACGGCGGCGCCCCGCTCGAGCACGCCGGCGTTCGCGGCCGCTTCGAGCATGGCGTACTCGCCGCTCACCTGGTAGGCGACGATCGGCAGCGAGGTGCGGGCCCGCACGCGCGCGATCACGTCCAGGTACGGACCGGCCGGCTTCACCATCAGCAGGTCGGCGCCCTCCGCCTCGTCGAGCGCCGCCTCGACGTCGGCTTCGCGCACGTTGCGGGCGTCCATCTGGTAGCTGGAGCGGTCGCGGGGCGGCTCGAGCTCGCCGTGCCCGGCGCCGGCGCCGGGGGCGCTCCCGGCCGCGTCCCGGAACGGTCCGTAGAACGCCGAGGCGTACTTGACGGCGTACGCCAGGATCCCGGTGCTCGCCTGGCCCTCGCGGTCGAGCGCCGCACGGATGGCGGCCACGCGCCCGTCCATCATGTCGGACGGCGCCACCAGGTGCGCCCCCGCCTCGGCGTGCACGACCGCCATCGACGCGAGGCGCGGCAGGCTGGACGCGTCGTCGACGACCGCACCCCGCCGCCCGGGGGCCAGCAGGCCGCAGTGGCCGTGGTCGGTGTAGCCGCACAGGCACACGTCGGTGATCAGGGTGAGATCATCGCCGAACGCGCGGCGCGCCTCGCGCAGCGCCTTCGGGACCGGTCCGGCCTCGTCGTCGGCGTGGCTGCCGCGCCCGTCCTTCCAGTCGGCGGGGACCACCCCGAAGAGGCAGACCGCGCGGATCCCGAGCTTCAGCGCTCGCTCGAGCTCCGGCAGCAGCCGGTCGACGCTGAAGCGGCCGACGCCGGGCAGCGACGGGATCGTCTGCACCTCGTCCCGACCGGGCACCACGAAGTACGGCGCGATCAGCTGGGCCGGGTGCAGGCGCGTCTCGGCCACCGCCTCGCGCAGCGCGGCGGTGCGCCGCAGGCGCCGGGGCCGGCGGACCGGCAGGGGGAGGGGCGGAGGCGCGTCGCCAGGGTCGGTCATGCGGTCCT
>SLSQ01000320.1 GCA_007130355.1 Trueperaceae bacterium | reverse complement strand
TCAGAAGTCCATGCCGCCCATGCCGCCCATGCCGCCCATGTCGGGCCCACCGCCGCCGCCCTTGTCTTCCTTCTCGGGCTGGTCGACGATGACCGCTTCGGTGGTGAGCATGAGCCCACCGATCGAGGCGGCGTTCTGCAGTGCGGTCCGGGTGACCTTGGTCGGGTCGACGATGCCGGCGGCGAACATGTCGTCGATGTACTCGCCGGTGGCGGCGTCGTAGCCGTACTTGCCGTCGTTCTTCGCCTTGATCGCGTTCGCCACGACCGAGCCCTCGGCGCCGGCGTTCACCGCGATCTGACGGGCCGGCTCCTCGAGCGCGCGGACCAGGATCTTGGCGCCGGTGCGCTCGTCGCCCTCGAGGGTGTCGAGCAGCTTCTGGACCGAGGCGACGGCGTGGATCAGGGTGACGCCCCCGCCGGCGACGACGCCTTCCTCGACCGCCGAGCGGGCGGTGCTGAGGGCGTCCTCGAAGCGGTGCTTCTTCTCCTTGAGCTCCGTCTCGGTGGCCGCGCCGACGCGGATGACGGCGACGCCGCCGGCCAGCTTGGCCAGGCGCTCCTGGAGCTTCTCGCGGGCGTAGTCGCTGTCGGTGTTGTCGATCTCGGTCCGGATCGCCTTCACGCGGGACTCGATGGCGGAGCTGTCGCCCTGGCCCTCGATGATGGTGGTCTCTTCCTTGCTGATCCGGACGCGCTTCGCCTGGCCGAGCTGCTCGATGCGGACGTTCTCGAGCTTGTGGCCGAGCTCTTCGCTGACGACCTCGCCGCCGGTGACGGCCGCGATGTCCTTGAGCATCTCCTTGCGGCGGTCGCCGAAGCCGGGCGCCTTGACCGCGGCGATGTTCAGGGTGCCGCGCAGCTTGTTCACGACCAGCGTCGCGAGCGCTTCGCCCTCGATGTCCTCGGCGATGATCATCAGCGGCTTGCCGGTCTGGGCGACCTGCTCGAGGACCGGGAGGAGGTCCTTGAGCGCGCTGATCTTCTTCTCGTGGATCAGGATGTACGGATCCTCGAGCACCGCTTCCATCGAGTCGCTGTCGGTCACGAAGTACGGGCTGATGTAGCCCTTGTCGAACTGCATCCCTTCGACGACGTCGAGCTCGGTGTCGAGGCTCTTCGACTCCTCGACGGTGATGACGCCGTCGCGGCCGACCTTGTCCATCGCTTCGGCGATCAGCTTGCCGACCTCGGGGTCGTTGGCGCTGATCGAGGCGACCTCGGCCACCGACTTGCTGTCCTCGACCGGCTTCGCCATGCCGCGGATCGACTCGACCGCGACGTCGACGCACTTGTCGATGCCGCGCTTGAGGGCCAGCGGGTTGGCGCCGGCGGCGACGTTGCGGAGCCCTTCGTGCACGATCGACTGGCCGAGCACCGTGGCGGTGGTGGTGCCGTCGCCGGTGATGTCGTTGGTCTTACTGGCGATCTCGATCAGCAGCTTGGCGCCGATGTTCTCGAGGTTGTCGGAGAGTTCGATCTCCTTGGCGACGGTGACGCCGTCCTTGGTGATCGTCGGGCTACCGAACTTCTTCTCGAGGACGACGTTGCGGCCCTTCGGACCGAGCGTGACCTTGACGGCGTTGGCGACGGCGTTGACGCCGCGCTCCAGGTTGCGACGCGCCTCTTCCTTGAAGTACAGATCTTTGGCCATGGAACGGGTTCTCCTCTAGCGTGCGGGGGTGATGGTTCGGGGTTCGGTCGGGCCGTGCCGCAGGGGCGCGGTCAGACGACGACGGCGTGCACGTCGCGTTCGCTGAGGATCATCAGCTCGCGACCTTCGAGGTTGATCTCGGTGCCGCCGTACTTGGCGAAGACGACGGTGTCGCCCTCGTTCACTTCGAGCGCCACCCGTTCGCCGTTGTCGAGAAGCTTGCCGGTGCCGACGGCGATCACCTTGCCGCGCTGGCTCTTCTCCTTGGCGGTGTCGGGCAGGACGATGCCGGACGACGTGGTCTGCGGCTCGTCGATCACTTCGACGACGATCTTGTCCCCGAGCGGTTTGAGCGTCATGTGTTCCTCCAACGGTTGGCGTGGAATTCGTGGGCCGGGCCCACATGCGATTGGCACTCGCCCATCGGGAGTGCCAACTGCCGTCATGCTATGCCCGCGGAGGCCGTCTGTCAAGTCGGTTGAGCGACGTCCGCTCAGATCTTGTCAGTACCACTCTTGTCCAACCCTCGCGGAGGACCGGAGCGGCGCGAGCGGCGGCCGCTCGAGGCCGTCAGCCGCGCTTGAGGCCCAGCACGAAGCCGGGCACGAACGCCGCGGCGAACGGAAGGTTGTACGTCACGACCGACAGCAGGGTCCGCCAGCCCTGGTCGAGCGATTCGGCGCCGAGCAGCGGCTCGACCTCGTTCTGGAGCCGGCCCCACTCGATCGTCACGAAGCCGTACCAGGCCATGAGCTGCAGCCCGATGAAGAACAGGCCGAGCACCAGCGCGACCACCTTGCCCACCTTCTTGAGGGCGTACCCGGCCACGAAACCCGCCACGACGCCGAACCCGACCTGCTCCAGGACGGGCCAAAGCGCGGTCAGTTCGGGCACGTTCACGGCCGGCGAGTCTAGCACGCGGCGGCGCAGTCCGGACCCTTCGGCCGGACGGCCCGCTGCGCTATCATGGCCGACGTGACGATCCGCATCGCTCCGCACCTGTCGCGCGCCCTCCAGGACGGCGCTCCCGTGGTCGCACTCGAGTCGACCGTGGTCACCCACGGCCTCCCCGCGCCGCACGGGCTCGAGCTCGCCCACGACCTCGAAGCCGCCGTCCGAGCACACGGCGCGACGCCGGCCACGATCGGCGTCGTCGCGGGCGAGCTGGTCGCCGGCCTGAGCGCCCCCGAGCTCGAACGGCTCGCCTCGGGCGGAGCCGACAAGGCCACCCTCTGGAACCTCGCCGCGTCGACCGCCCGGGGCGGCGACGCCGGCACCACCGTCGCCGCCACCCTGCACGCCGCCCACCTCGCCGGCATCGAGGTCTTCGCGACCGGCGGGATCGGCGGGGTCCACGTCGCCCCCTTCGACGAATCGGCCGACCTCGCGGCGCTCGCCCGCACCCCGCTCGTGACGGTCTGCTCCGGGCCGAAGAGCATCCTCGACGCCCACGCCACCCTGGAACGCCTCGAGACGGCCGGCGTGCCGGTGGTCGGCTACGCCAGCGACGCCCTCGCCGGCTTCCACCTCCCGCTCGCGGAACCGAACGCGCCGCTCCCGATCCGCGCCGACGCACCGGAGGAGGTGGCGGCCGTGCACCGTGCCCAACGGGCCCTCGGCCTGCCGCAGGCGATCCTCGTGTCGAACCCGGTCGACGAAGGCGTCGACCCGGTCGCCTACCGCCGCTGGCTCGACGCCGCCCGACGCGACGCGGACGCGGCCGGTGCGCACGGCAAGGAGGCCACGCCGTTCCTGCTCCAGGCCCTCGCGGAACGGTCCGAAGGCGCCACCGTGCGGACGAACCTCCGCCTGCTGCGCCGCAACGCCGAACTCGCCGCCCGGATCGCGGTCGCCCTGGCGCACGACGGCGTCCCGGCCCGCGCCGCGGACCGGACGCCCGACCCCTCGCCCTCGCACGGAACGGACGTACACGCATGACCGACGCTCGCCCCTCCCCCGAACCGAACGGGCCGCGGCCCGACGGGCTCGGCGCCCTGCTCCGGGAGGCGCGCGCACGGGCCGGACTCGATCTCGCCGACGTCGCCTCCCGGACCCACGTCCGACGCGCCTACCTCGAAGCGCTCGAGGCGGACGACGCGGACGCGCTCCCCGAGGACGTCTACGCCCGCAACTTCGTGCGCCTCTACGCCCGTGCCGTCGGCGCCGACGTCGACGAGGCGCTCGAGCGCTTCGGCCGACTGCGCCCCCCGGTCGATCCGTACGCCACCGGCGAACGCGCGGCCGATGGCCGGGCCGTGGCGGAGGCCCCCAAGGGGCGGCGTGCGCCCGAATCCGGGCGTCGCGACGCGGCCCCGACCGACCCCACGCCGCACGGAGCTCCTCCGTCCGAAGACGACGGTCCGCCCCGCGCGGTCCGCGAAACGCCTCCGCCCGACTTCCGGCCGAAGCGCAGCGTCTCCGCCACGCCGCGGGTCCGCGCGCCCGGAGGAACGG
>SLSQ01000070.1 GCA_007130355.1 Trueperaceae bacterium | reverse complement strand
GTCCGACCGCGGCCCGCTCTCGGAGGGCGCGGCGTCGCCGCTCCCGGCGTCGCGGCGGTCGCCGCCCGCGGAGTCGAGCGCCTTGCGTCCGATCCCCTCGAGCGTGACCGGCTCGCTGCGGGCGTCGTCCAGGCGGCGGCGCAGCTCGGACTCGCCCACCAGCCGGTAGGCGCCGTCCTCGAGGTGCTCGTACACGTCCTTGTAGGCGTGCGTCAGGGCGTCGACGCGCTTAGCGGTCTCGGCGTAGTGGGCCGCGACGTCGCTGCGGTACTCGGCGAGGTCGCGCTTCAGGGATTCGACGTTGGGCTCGTCCCCGCGGTCGCGGCGGACCAGGATCAAGGCGACGGCGGCGCCGATGGCGATTCCGATCAGCGCGCCTGCGGCGAGGAGGGACCAGGTGGTGAGCATCGGCATAGGGCCGGACGCTATCACGGCCACGGCGTACGGCACGTACCGGGACCGGTGGAGGAGCCCTCGGTCGAGGGCCGTCGTGCACGGCGTTCGTGCGACTCGATCCGAGCGCGCCCTTGACGCCTTACCAAATAAGGCTGTAGCATTTAAGGCATCCGCGCACGGAGGGGCCGTCCGCGTTCGACCCGGCCGCCCCGACCGCGCACGCCGACCGCCCGCCTACTCCGATCGCCCGCCACGCCCGCTCACTCCGACCGCCCGGCCCGAGTCCCGCCCCTCGCCCGCCCAGGAAGGACGTCCCGATGCTCGCCATCGCGTACCTCGCGCTCGTCTTCGCGACCATCATCGTGGCCGGAACCGCGGCCGCCTGGATCCACGACGTGATCGAAGCTCGGGTCACCGCCGCAGGAGGCCGTGCGTCGCGGTCGCGAGCGTGGCGGCCGGAGCGCCCGGACGCGGTCGTCCACGGGGGTGCGGTGCACCACCCGATGCACCGCCCGTCGCCGCCGCCCCGCCCGCGGACGCTGCGGGCGCCTCGCCGCCGGGCCGTCGACCCCGCCTCCGCGAGGCGCGGACTCGGCGTGCGTCCCGTGACCCGGCTTTCGTCCGGCGCCGCCTGACCCGACCGAGCGACCGTTCGTTCGGGCGACCCCGCGACCGGTTCCGGATCGGACGGGCCTGGGTCGGAGCGACGTCCCAGGATCGGAACGGTTCGAAGCGAAGCGATGCGATGCGAAGCGATGCGCGCGGGGGTGCGTCAGGCGTCGTCGTCGGCGGAGGCGTCGCCACGTCCAAGGTCGGCGCCAGGTTGCGCTGCGTCGTTGGACGAAGTGGGGAGGGCCACGGTCGGAACGGCCGCCGGGTCCGCACCCGGCAGCCTGGCCGCCGCCGCGGCCAGACGGTCGAAGACCGGCGCCAGCCGCCGGCACGACGGTTCGTGGCAGGTCGCGAACAACGGAGCGGCGACGTGCAGGGCCCGCGCGGCCAGATCCGCGTCGGGGGTGCGGAGCGCCAACTGAGCCCAAGACAGCGCCGCCTGGATCCGCAACGTGGCCGACACCGGCATCGTGGTGAGTCGCTCGAACAGCGCGCTCGCCTGACGGGCCTGGTCGTACTGCGCCGCATGCTCGGCGGCCGCCATCCGGTGCGCGTACGCCGCCTCGTGCGCCCCGCCCTGCTCGAAGTGCGACGCGATCCAGGCCGAGAACGACAGCGGCGCCCGCTTCTCGAGCCAGGTCGCGATGCGCACGTGGATCGCGGGCCGGTCGTCCAACGGCACCGTCCGCATCACCGCTCGACGCAACAGGTCCGAATGGAACCGGAACTCCCGCATCCCCGGCAGGGACGAATCCGGAAGCGGCACCAGCAACTTGTCGTCGATCAACGCTTCGATCGCCGCCGCCGGCGCGGCGGCCGGAAGTTCGTCGGGAGACGACCCGCCGAGGAACGCGCGTTCGGCCGAACGTCGTGCGCCGTGCAGCGGCGTCGCCGTCGCGTCCGCCAGCTCCGTCAGAAGTTCGTCCCAGACGTGCTCGCCCGCCAACGACGCGTGCGCCAGCAGGGTCCGCGCCGGCGGCCGGATGCGGTCCAGCCGCGCCTGCAACAGCGCCTCCAGCGACGACGCGATCTCGTCCTCCGCACGGCCCTCCTGCAAGGAGAGCGCCCAACCCAGCTCGATCAGGTGCGCCGGCAGACCGCTCATCTCCGGCGCCAACGCCCGCGCCGCCGGCAGCTGCTGCGGCGGGACCAGCTGCTCGACCAGCGCCCGGCCGTCCGCCGGATCGAGCGGCGGGACGCGCACGACGTGCGCCCCCTTCGGCACCCCCGAGCCGCGCGAGGTGCGGACCAGCAGCAGGGGCGCCTGGCTCGAGGGGATCATGGCCAGCAGGTCGGCGAGGTCCGTGCCGGCCGGGTCCCCCTCGACCACCAGCGTCAGGGCGCCCGGCGAGAGGCGGGCGTGGGCGGTCAGGACGTCGCGCCACGCCACCGCGACGCGGTCGGTGGCGCGCCGGTCGACCCGCCGCCACGGCCGCGCCTCCTGCAGGTCCAGGCTCTGCAGGATCGAGCCGTAGAGACGCGGTTGGTTCGGGACCAGGCTCGCGAGCTCGTCCTCGATGCGCTCTCGCAACGCGGGCGCGTACGCCGCCTCGTCGACGTCGAACACTGCGGACGCCAACTGCATCCACGGCCGGCGTCCCGCCGCGCCCGGGACCAGCCAGACCACGGCGTGCCCCGCCGCGGCCGACGCGCCGGCGCTGCCGCCGTTGAACGCTTCGCGCAGCAGGCGCGTCTTGCCCGAACCCGCCTCGCCGACGACCCACACCTCGCGGGCGCGTCCCTCGGTGACGACCGCGGCGCGATGGTCGTGAAGGGCCTCGATCTGGCGTCGCCGACCGACGAACGTCAGGTGGCCGAACGGATCGGCCTGCCGTCCGGGATCGGACGGCACGAACCGGAAGGCGCGCGTGAGCTCCGGGAAGCCCGGCACCGACAGCGGCCCGACCGGCACGAACCGGAGCCGGTGGCGGGCGACCTGGTACGTCTCCGGCCCCACCAGCACCGTGCCCGGCTCCGCCAGCCGCTCCAGCCGCGACGCCAGGTTCACGGGGCTGCCCATGACGGTATAGCCGCGGATCGAGCCGGAACCGAGCGGTCCGGCGATCACCACGCCGGTGTTCACCCCCGCCCGGCCCCGAAGCGTCAGGCCGCGCGCCCGGCCGACCTCCTCGATCGCCCGCAGGCACACGGCCGCCGCCCGCACCGCCCGTTCCGGATCGTCGCCGTGCGCGTGGGGCGCCCCGAACAGCGCCACCATGCCGTCCCCGCGGAAGGCGTCGACGTAGCCGTCGAACGTCTCGACCTCCGCCGCCATGCGGGTCAGCAGGCGATCGGCCAGGTCGCGGACCTCCTCCGGATCGCGGTCGTGCGACAGGTCGCTGAAGCCCACCAGGTCGAGGAACAGCACCGTCACGCGGCGGCGTTCACGGGCGCTGCCCGACGCCTCGAGCGGCGCGCCGCAGTAGCCGCAGAACCGCATTCCGATCGGGTTCCGACCGCCGCACGCCGTGCAGGTCACGTTCGACTCCGTTCCGAGGCGGGGGCGCACGCGCCGCACGCGAGAGGTCGGCGTGCGCGCGTCCTCACCTCACAACCCTAGCAGCGGCATCGGATCGACGAACGCCTCGCGGCCACCCTGGTTCAGCCGGGCGTACAGCCGCAGCACGTCCGGCGGCGGCAGCGTCCCGCCGCCGAGGTAGCCGATGATCTGTCCGCGCTGGACCCGGTCGCCGACCTGCAGCGGCGGTTCGCGCAGGTTCGTGTACACCGTCGCCAGCTCCGGATCGTGCCGTACCGCCACCATCCAGCCGTCGTTCGCGCCGATCGACTGCGCCGCGATCACCACCCCGGCCTGAACCGCGTACACCGCCGCCCCCGGCTCGGTCGCACGCAACGCCACGAAGCTGTTGTTCCCCTCCCCGTAGCCGCTCAACAGGGCGCCGCCGTCCAGCGGCCCGACGAACCCCGCCGTGTTCGGCTCCTGCGGCGAGGTGAGCGCCAGGATCCGCTCCCGCGCCTCGTCCGCCTCCGCCTCGAGCGCTTCGCGGCGGGCGCGGTCCTCGACGAACCGTTGCGCCTCCTCGCGCAAGCGGCGCTCCTCCTCCTGAAGCCGCGCGATCTCCCGCTGCAGCCGCGCCTGCGTGTCCGCCAGCTCCGCCTCGAGCCGTTGCTCCGCCTCGAGCAGCGCCACCCGCTGCGCCTGCTGGCCCTCCTCGGTCTCGTTCAGCTCCGCGATGATCGTCTGCAGCTGCGCCCGCGTCCGCTCCTGCTGGAGCCGGGTCTCGGCCAGCTGCGCCCGGTTCGTCTCGAGTTCCGAGAGTTGGCGCTCGAGGTCGGCACGCAGCTCGTTCAGGACCGCCAGCTGCGCGTCGACCTCGCGCACCAGGCGCACGTCCTGCTCGGAGAGGAGGTCCAGGTAGCGGTTCTGCACCCGCAGGTCGTGCAACGACTCGGCGCCGGCCAGGGCGTTCACCTGCCGGCCGGTGCGCTGGCGGTGCAGGTTCACGAGCAGCGCCTCGATCCGGGCCCGCAACAGCTCGAGGTCGGCCTCCTCGTCGGCGATGCGGGCCTCGGTCTCGGTCCGTTCCGCCTCGAGCGTGGCGATCCGCTCCTCGAGCGCGGCCTCGTCGGCGGCGAGATCGGCGATCAGCGCGCTGACGGCGTCGCGTTCGGCGATCCGGTCCTCGAGGGTCGCGCGCGTGTCGCCGAGCGCCTCCTCGATCCGCGCGATCTCGTCGCGGCGTTCCTGCAGCAGGTCCTCGTACTCGGACGCCTGCCGCTCGAGCCGGTCCCGGACGCTGGTGTCGGCCTGCGCCCCGGCCGGCGTGCCGACCGTGACCGCGATCAGCAGTCCGGTCAGGAGCAGCGCGAGGGCGGGGCGGCGGGCCACCGGTTCAGACCTCCTCGCGCAGGTGCTGCGACACCGCGATCGCGCTGCCGACCAGACCCACCAGCAGCGCCAACGCCGTCAGCAGCACCGACACCTGCGCCAAGAGCGCCGGGTCGCGCACGAACGGCACGAACGGAAGCTCCGGGCCGAGCCGCGCGATGATGTACTGGTAACCGGGCACCACCAGCGCCAGCGTCGCCACGGCGCTGAGGAGGCCCAGCAGGAACCCCTCGATCAGGAACGGGGCGCGGATGAAGCGGTGCGTCGCGCCGACCAGCCGCATCACCTCGATCTCCTTGGCGCGGCTCTGGATCGCCGCCCGGATCGAGTTCACGATCGCGAACAGCGAACTGCCGAGCAGCACCACGATCAGGATCGAGCCGGCCACCCGCAACGCGTCGTTCAGCGCCAGGAAGGTCGCGACCGCGTCGCTGCCGTCCTCGACGTCGGCGACGCCCGGTCGGGCCAGCAGCCGGTCGCGGACCTCCACCGTCTGCGCCGGATCGAACAGCCGCAACGTGATCGTGTCGGGCAGCGGGTTGTCGACCAGGGTCGACGCCTGCTCGAGCGACGGCAGGTCGGACACCAGCTGCGCCAGCGCCTGATCCCGACCCACGAAGCGGGCGGACTGCACCTCGCTCCAGTCGCGCACGTCGGCCATCAGGCCGGAGGAGTCGGCGCCGGGCGCCAGGAAGGCGGACACCTCGAGCTCGCTCTGCAGGTCGCGCAGCACCTGGTTCAGGTTCAGGCTGATCAGGCTGAACCCCGCCAGGATGGTGAGGGAGAGGGTCATGGTGGTGATGGTGGCGACCGAGGCGACCCAGTTGGTCCGGACCGCCCGAATCGCCTGCTGCAGCGCGTACACGACCGCGTTCTATCGCGTTCCCGGCACGCGGTGGTGAGCGCCCCGCGACCGACCGACCGGACGCCGCCCCGAACGGGCGGTCACGGCATCGGGTGGCGACGGGCGAGGGTGCGGACCCGTTCCCGTAGCGAGGCCACCTCCGCCTCCGGCGCCTCGTCGGGCGTGCGCAGCGCCTCGGCGATCAGGTCGCCCACCTCGCGCATCGCGACCGGCCCGAAGCCGCGCGTCGCCAGCGCCGGCGTGCCCAGGCGGATACCGCTGGTGACCCACGGCTTCTCGGGGTCGTTCGGCACCATGCTCTTCGAGACGGTGATGCCGACCCGGCCCAGTCGGGCGTCGGCGGTCTTGCCGGTCATGCCGCTCGGCCGCAGGTCGACGACGAAGCAGTGGTTGTCCGTCCCGCCCGAGACGATCCGCAGGCCGTGCTCGCTCAGGCTCGTGGCCAGCGCCTGCGCCCCGTCGATCACGCGCCGGGCGTAGGTGCGGAAGTCGGGCTGGGCGGCCTCGAGGAACGCCACCGCCTTGGCGGCGACCACGTGCATCAGCGGCCCGCCCTGCTGGCCGGGGAAGACGGCGCGGTCGATCTTCTTGCCGAGCTCGGCGTCGCGCCCGAAGATCACGCCGCTGCGCGGACCGCGCAACGTCTTGTGGGTGGTGCTGGTCACGACGTGCGCGTGCGGGACCGGGTTCGGGTGGAGCTCCGCCGCGATCAGGCCGGCGATGTGCGCCACGTCGGCCACGAGCAGCGCGCCGACCTCGTCGGCGACCGAGCGGAACGCCTCGAAGTCGAGGATCCTCGAGTAGGCGCTGGCGCCGGCGATGATCATCTTCGGCCGGTGCTCGCGCGCCAGCTCGCGGACCGTGTCCATGTCGAGCCGCTCCGTCTCCGGATCGACCGGGTACCCGACGATCCGGTAGTCCTGACCGGAGAAGTTCACGGGGCTGCCGTGCGTCAGGTGCCCGCCCTGGTCGAGGTCCATGCCCATCACCAGGTCGCCCGGCTTCAGCAGCGCGCGGAAGACCGCCATGTTCGCGCTGCTGCCGGAGTGCGGCTGCACGTTGCACCAGGTCGAGCCGAACAGGTCGTTCAGGCGCCGCTGGGCCAGCCGTTCGACCTCGTCGACGACCTCGCACCCGCCGTAGTAGCGCCGGCCGGGGTAACCCTCGGCGTACTTGTTCGTCAGCACGCTGCCGGTCGCTTCGCGCACGGCGTCGCTCACGAAGTTCTCGGAGGCGATCAGCTCGAGGCCGTCGCGCTGACGTTCCGCCTCGGCGTCGAGCAGGTCGAACAGCGCGCGGTCGCGCGGCGCCTCGCCGGTCTCGGCGGGCGCGGGTCGGTCGGCGTGGGGATCCATGGCGGGAGGATAGCAGGCGCGCGGCGCCCGGCCGGACGCGCGGGGGCGGGTCCGCGCGTCCGGCTGCGGACGTCGCGCGTCAGTCCTGCTGCGGCTCGGGCTCCTCGCCCTGGCGGGCGACGCCCCACTCCTCGGCGTTCTCGACGTCGACGCGGTAGTCCTCGTACGCCTTCATGCGCCAGGCGCGTTCCTCTTCCGGCGTGGGCGCCGCGGGTGGGGTCAGGCCGGTGCGGTCGGCGAGCTGGTCGAGCGGCAGGGTCTCGAACTCCTCGAGCGTCATGCGGGGGGCGTCGTCGGGCATGCGGGGCTCCTGTTCTCGTGGTGCTCGTGCGCGGTCGTGCGCGATGGGCGCGTTCAGGTACACGCGCGGGCGCTCCGCGGCGCGGTTCGCGGCGCGACCGGTCGGGTTCGGTGCGAGCGTAGCAGCGGCGGACGACGGGGCGCGTCGTCAGGGGGCGGACCTGGCGGTTCCGTGTGCGTTGGCAGGGGAGACGAATCCGACGCGCAGCTCGCGTCCGAGCGCGGCGGCCACCTGCCGCAACGTCCGGCACGTGTGCCCGAAGTAGAACGGGTTCGTGATGCGCGATACGACGCTCCTTGGCACGTTCATGCGTCGGGCCAGTTCGACGTACGCGAGGCCCTCCTCGCGCAGGGCGCGTTCGATCGCTTCGCTGGCGACGCTGACCGTAGCCGGGCGGACGTGCACGATCTCGGCGTCGGCGCCGAACACCGTGCGGTCGAGGCGCTCCGCGGGGAGGGGCGGCTCGGGCGTCCGCCCATCGAGGCGGGCGTCGATCAGGTACAGCGCCACCTGTTCCGCGAGCAGCCGAAAAAGTTCGGGACGGTCGTCCGCCGTCGCCATCGCTGGGAACTGGAGCGCGGACGCCGAGAGGCCGGTTCGGGTGGCGTGGACGGCCAACGGGTAGGCGGGTTCGGTTCCGGTGGTGGGGTGCACGTTGGCCATCCTCATCTGCGGTCGCGGCCGACGTCGCCAGCATCGGATGCTCGCTGTACGTACGACCTAGGGTCGCCCATCCTCGCGCATGCGTAGAAGCGTGGCGACCGCGCTCCCCTCGAGGCGTCCGTGCGTCGCACGGAACGCGCTCAGTTCCGGTGCTGGACGCCTCGGGGGATGGAGCGTGGCTACGGGTTCGCCCTCGCCCCGGCCCTACGTGCCCAACAACCCCTCCACCGCCTCCTCGATCGTCCCGTACCGGAACGCGAACCCCTCCTGAAGCAGCCGGCGCGGCACCACCCGCGCGCTCGGCAGCAGCAGCTCGTCCGCCATTCGCCCCAGAACGATCCGCAGCGCGAACGCCGGCACCGGCACGAACGCCGGTCGGCCCAGCCGCGCCGCGGCGGCGCGGGTGACCTCGATCTGGCGGGCCGGGGCGGGGGCCGTCAGCGCCACCGGACCCTCGAACGCGTCGTGCTCGATCACGAACAGCATGGCGCGGGCCAGGTCATCGGCGTGGATCCACGGCCACCACTGCCGGCCCGAGCCGAGCGGACCGCCCACGAACAGGCGGATCGGCAGCAGCAGGCGCCGCCACGCCTCGGCTTCCGGGTGCAGCGCCAGTCCGATCCGGCCGACCACCAGGCGGCTGCGTTCGGCGGCCGGCGCGGCGGCCGCCTCCCACGCCTGCCCGACCTCGCACAGGAACAGGTTCGTCCCGGCCGACGAGCCGTCGTGCAGCTCCTCCTCCCCCCGGTCGCCGTAGAGGCCGACCGCCGAACCCTGCAGCCACACGCTCGGCGCTTCCGGCGCCAGCGCGGCGGCGTGCACCAGCGTCTCGGTGGCCGTCAGGCGGGAGGAGAGGAGCTCGGCGCGGTGGGCCGGGCCGAACCGGCCGGCCGCGATGCTCGATCCGGCCAGGTTCACCAGCGCCTCCGCACCGGCGATCGCCTCGGCCAGGTCGGCCAAGGCGTCGTGGTCCTGGTCGCGGGCGGCGGTCGGGTTCCAGGCGCGGGCCCGAGCGCCGGCGGGCTCGGCGCCGGAGACGCGGCGGGTGAGGACGGTCACGTCGTAGCGGTCCGCGGCCGCGTGCACCAGGGCGCGGCCGACCACGCCCGAGGCGCCCGCGATCACCAGCCGGGGAGGGTGCGAAGGGCGCGAGCTCATGCGGGGACCGTATCGCGGGGTGCGCCGCGGCACCGGGGCGGGGCACGCCGTTCGGCGACCGATCCCGGCGGGCGGGGGCCGACCTCGGGCGCGGATCGTACGCTAGGCTGCAGTCGCCCTTCGTGGGAGAAAACCGGACGGGACGTCGGAGCGAACGCCGCATGCGCCGCGCCCCAGGATGAACGTAGTGTGAGGACTTGGAGGTTTCCACGGTGAGCGAGCCCCCCGACGAATCCACGAAACGCGCTCAGGACGCTCCGAACGGTGCGGCTGGAGCGACCGGCACGAACGGCGACGAGGCGGAGTCCGACGCCCCGCTCGGCGCGATCGCCGTCACCGGCTTCCTGGCCGCGGTGATCCTGGTGATGTGGTTCGCCATGTACGCGCTGAACCTGGCGAGGAGCTGAGGTGCGCGAGCGACAGCATCAGCAGATCGCCCGCTGGGAACGGATCTGGCTGGCGTTCTCCGGCCTGATGACGGTGATGTTCATCCTGCTGATCGCCTACAACCTGGCGACGGAGGGCGGGCACATCGCGCAACGGACCGCCAAGGCCAGCCCCGAGCAGATCCTGGCGCAGGACGTCTTCGCGAACCCCGGCGTGCGCGCCCTGGCGCCCGGCCGGGTGCAGGCGTCGATGGTGGCGCGGGCGTTCTCGTTCCAGCCGCAGGACGTGCGGGTCCCGGTCGGGTCGGAGGTCACCTTCTACCTCACCGCCTCCGACGTCCAGCACGGCTTCCAGATCGAACGGACCAACGTCAACGTGCAGCTGATCCCCGGCGAGATCGCGCGGCTGGTGTACACCTTCGACCAGCCCGGCAGCTACCGCGTCACCTGCAACGAGTACTGCGGCATCGGCCATCACGACATGCTCGGCACCGTCACGGTGGTGCCCGCCTCGCAGTGGAGCGCGCCCGCCCGCGCCGCCGCAGCTGCCGCGGACGACGATCCGGACGCCGGGCCGGACGGCGCGACCGTCTACGCCACGCACTGCGCCTCCTGCCACCAGGCGAACGGCCGCGGCGTCGCCGGCGCCTTCCCGCCCGTCGCCGGGCACATGGCCGAACTCACCCGCGAACAGGGCCGCGCCTACGTGGCGCAGATGATGCTCTACGGAGTGCAGGGACCGATCGAGGTCGAGGGCACGACCTACAGCGGCGTGATGCCGGCCTGGAGCCAGCTGAGCGACGCCGAGCTCGCCGCCGTCACGAACCACGCGCTGACCGGGTTCGAAGGCTACGAAGCGGATGATGTCGAGCCGTACGCGCCCGACGAGTTCGCCGAACAGCGAGGTCTCGGCCTCTCCGCCGCCGACGTGCTGGAACGGAGGAACGAATGAGCGCCGACGCCCCCGCCGCCGCTCCCGCCACCGCGCCGGCGTACGCGCCCGCGACCGAAGTAAGCCCGGTCCGCTCCGAACGGCGCGTCACCTTCGCCTTCCTGATCACCGGCCTGATCGCGCTCCTGGTCGGCGCCCTGCTCGGGCCGCTGCAGGCGATGAACTACGCCGGCATCGACCTGTTCCAGCACCTCCCGTTCCTCCAGTCGTACTACCAGGGCCTCACCCTCCACGGCGTGCTGAACGCGCTCGTGTTCACCACCTTCTTCAACGCCGGGATCCTGCTCTACTTCCCCAGCCGCGAACTGAGGGTGCCGCTGAACCTGCCGTTCGTGTGGGCCACCTACTTCGTGATGACCGGTGGGCTGGTGATCGCCGGGATCGCCATCGTGTCGAACACCAGCAACGTGCTCTACACCTTCTACCCGCCGCTCATGGGGCACTGGGGCTTCTACCTGGGCCTGGCGCTGGTGGTCGTCGCCAGCCTGATGGTGGCGTTCGAGACGCTGCGCATGCGGCAGGTCTGGAAGCGGCAGAACCCCGGTCAGGTCACGCCGCTGGTCGCCTACATGGCGGTGCTGACGCAACTGATGTGGATCCTCGCCTCGATCGGCATCGTGATCGAGGTCGTGGTCTTCCTGCTGCCCTGGTCGCTCGGCCTGATCGAGGGCGTGGACCCGATGCTGGCGCGCACCCTGTTCTGGTGGACCGGCCACCCGATCGTGTACTTCTGGTTGCTGCCCGCCTACATCAGCTGGTACGCGATGGTCCCGAAGCAGGCGGGCGGCTCGCTGGTCTCGGACTCGCTGGCGCGCCTCGCCTTCCTGATGTTCCTGCTGTTCAGCACGCCGGTCGGGTTCCACCACCAGTTCACCGACCCCGGCATTCCCGCCGGCTGGAAGATGGTGCACTCGCTGCTCACCATGTTCGTCGGCATCCCCAGCCTGATCACCGCCTTCACCGTCGCCGCTTCGCTCGAGGTGGGCGGCAAGCGGGCCGGCGGCAAGGGCGTGTTCGGCTGGATCGGCAAGCTGCCGTGGAAGAGCGCCGCCTTCAGCGCGCAGGTCCTGGCCATGATCAGCTTCATCTTCGGCGGGGCCGGCGGGATCGTGAACGCCAGCTTCGCGCTCGATCCGCTGATCAACAACACCGCCTGGATCCCCGGCCACTTCCACCTCACCGTCGGCACCGCGGTCACGCTGACCTTCTTCGGCATGACCTTCTGGTGGATCCCGCACCTCACCGGAAAGCGGCTGTACTCGAACAGGCTGGCGCTGTGGGCGTCGTGGACCTGGTTCGTAGGGATGATGATCTTCGGCCTGGGGATGCACTGGCAGGGCCTGTACGCCGTGCCGCGCCGCTCCCTGATCAGCGCGGCGCCGGAGGGCACCTACGCCGAAGCGGCCGTGCCGATGATGATCACCGGCGTCAGCGGGGTGATCCTGATGGTCGCGGTGATCCTCTACTTCACCGTCCTGTTCGGCACGATCTTCGGGCGCGCGCGGCACACCGACGACGACCGTCCGCGCATTCCGTTCGTCGACGCGGTCGAACTGCGCAGCATCGGCGTCATGAAGCTGCTCGACTCGGTCTACGGTTGGTTCGCGCTCGCGGCCCTGTTGGTCGCCGTGGCGTACCTGCCGACGCTGGTCGACATGCTCCTGAACCAGGTGCCGATCCAAGGGTTCCAGCTGTGGTGAGGCGCAGCGTGGTGACGCAGGTCGTGGGCGTGCTGGGAGGCTCGTGATGTTCGGAACGCTGATGCTGACCTCGGTCCTGGCCGGCCTTGTCGCGACCGCCGTGATGGTCGTGTTCCTCTACCTGCCGCTGCTCTGGCGCGGGATGCACTACGACGCGCTCGGCGCGATCGGGTCGCTGTTCACCGGCTCGGTCGAGGGGCGCACCTACCTGATCGGCGGGATCGTGCTCGCCGTCGGCGGCATCGCCTTCGCCGTTCCGTACGGCGCCGCCGCCCTGATGTTCCTGCAGGGCGCCGGCGCCTTCCAGGCCCCCGCCTACGAGATCCTCCCGAACCTCCCCGCCACGATCGACCTGTTCTACCCGCTGATCGGGCTGGTCGGCGGGTTCGGGCACGGCATCTTCCTGTCGCTGATCGCCACCTTCGTGATCACCGACCTGCACCCGCTCCCCGCCTACCGCGAGCCGTTCCCCCTGATCGCCTCCTGGATCATCGGCCACACCGTGTACGGCGTGGTCGTGACCTTCTTCCAGCACCAGCTGCTGCAGGGGCTCGTGTAGGCGCCGCGGCCCACCGTCGGTTCGCGCGTCGCCCTCGGACCCGGTCGGTCCGGGGGCGACGCGTGCGTGGGGTGGTGGGTCGCGATCGTCGCTTCGCCCATCGACGCCTTGGGCCGTCGAAGGGGTCGAAATGTCATTACTCTGCTGCATAAGAGCCGAAAGCGTGTCCAGGGCGGGGGCATGCTGCATATGCGGTCAAAATACGCCTTGCGTGCACGAAGGGCGTCGAAGGCGTCGCAGCTCGTCTTCGGCCGGGATCGGCTCGGTCGCGGGCGCTTCACGCGGGACGCGGCGGCTCCAACGACGCGTCCATGCCCGCGACCTCGAACCGTCATCCGTCGACCCGGATGGAACATAGTGCGTTCTATGTCATAGTCACGACGTGATCGCGTCGTTTCGGGACGGCGCGACCGAGGACGTGTTCGACACTCCGGTTCGTTGCAGGAACTGCGTACGCCGGCCGGAAACCGACTCGAGAAGCTCCGCGGTCGCCGCGAAGGGACGTACAGCCTGCGGATCGACCGGCCAGTACCGAATCTGCTTCGTGTGGGAGGGGGCGCACGACCATGACGTCCACATCACCGATTACCACTGAGCGCCGAAGCGCAGACGCGGGAGACGGAGTAGCCGCCCGCCTCGCCCTCGTGCGGCGGAGGCTTCCGCGCGATGCGCCGCCGACGCACCCCGGCACGATGCTCCTCGAAGAGTTCCTGACCCCGCTCGGCGTGACGCAGGTCGCGTGCGCCGAAGCGATGGGCGTGTCGTTCCCGCGTCTGAACGGGCTCGTGAACGGTCGCCGCGGGGTCACGCCCGACACGGCGCTACGACTCGCACGGGTGGTCGGGATGACGGCCGACTTCTGGCTCGAGCTTCAACTCGACTGGGACCTGTGGCACGCGGCCCGGTCCGATCTCGCCGCCGGGATCGAGCACCTGCCCCGGCTCGGTGGGAGTCGCGACGACGTCTGAGCCGCGCCTACGGGCCAACGGCTACGTGCCTAGGCGCCCTCGTCCAGCGACGCGCCCAGCAGCAGCACCGCCCGCGCCCGCTCGAGCTTCGTCTGCGAGGCCGGAACGAGCGTGAGGAGCCCCTCGAGCGCGGCGGAGACGCGGTGCAGCGTCGCTTCGTCCTCGCCTTCGATCTCGAGCTCGCTCCAGTGCGCGGTGCGCTCGCTGTTCGGCAGCTTCGCCTCGACCTCGTCGAACGCGACGGTCGCGACGGTTCGGCCTTCGTGGCGCACCTCGAACGTGGCCCGCTCGGTGGTCAGCTCGACGGCGCGCACCAGCGTGCGCGGGTCGGTCGCCATCCGCACGCGGTCGGCGATCTCGGGCGGCCACGGGTCGGCGGCGGTCGCCCCTTCGGGGACGGGCAGCTCGAGCTCGTCGCGGCGGTGCAGCGCCCCCTCGACCGTGCCGAGCGTCTTCAGCGTCGCCAGCATCGCGCCCTCCGCCATCCGCGTGCGCAGCGCGTAGCCGACGCGCGACAGGCTCAGGCGCGCGTCGTCGTAGTAGCGGTCGACGTTCGTGGCGCGCCGCAACGGGCCCGGCTCCAGGCCGGTGTCCGCGAACGCGGCGTCGAGCTCCGCGCCGCTGGGGACGTGGCCCTCCATCCGCGAGAACTTGAGTTCGAGCTCGGTCACGAGCGGCCGCCGCCGAACAGCCGCGACAGCCAGCCGGGGCCGCCCGAGCCCCGCTCCGGCGCGTCCTCGTCCGGAGCCTTCTCCGGTTCGTCCTCGCCCTCGTGTTCGCTCTCGGCGGCGAAGAAGTTCTCCGCGTCGATCAGGTCCTGTTCGATCAGGCGGCCGTCGCCGGCGAGCGACTCGACGTGGTGCTGGAGCTCGTGGGTGAGGGTCTCCCAGATCTCCTCCTCCCAGTCGAAGTCGGGGTCGTTCTCGGCGATGCGGCGGAACGAGCCCCAGTAGAGCGCTACGTGCCGGCCCAGGCCGTCGTCGCCGCCCAGGAAGTTGTCCGGCCCGGGGTCGAGGTACTCGCCCATCCGCCAGACGTCGTCGAAGCCCTCCTCGGGCTTCTCGTCCTCGAGCGCGTGGACGCCCTGCAGGTCGGTGAGGAACGACGGCGGGATCTCGTCCAGCATCTGCTCGACCACGGCACGGAAGCGGCGGTACGTCATGCCGCCACCCTACCTGGCCGGGACGCGGGCCGCCATCTTCTATACTCCGGCCAAGACGCGTTTCCGCCCCGCCGCTCGGGCCGTCAGGCCGGAAGGGAACCGAATGTCGAACCTGAGGAACGTGGCCCT
>SLSQ01000327.1 GCA_007130355.1 Trueperaceae bacterium | reverse complement strand
GCTTCGGCCGTCTCGACCGCGCCATCGTGCGCGTGGCGGAGGGAGGTGACGGTGCCGGTCAGGCGCCCGAAGGCGCCGGACTCCGCCGGTCCGTCCGCGCCCTCGTCGTCGAGCGCCGACAGAAGCGCCGCGGCGGCCCGCACCACGCGGTCGGCGGCCGACGCCGCCGGTCCGGCCGAGTGGGCGGAGGGGCGGTCGCACCGCAGCCGGGCACGCAGGTGGCCCTTGTAGCCGAGCGTCACGGCGTCCCAGCCGGACGGCTCGAGCACGATCATGGCGTCCGGCGGCCCGGAGTCGTCGAGCAGGCGGCGCGCGCCCGGGCTTCCGGGCGCCTCCTCGCCGACGGCGGCCACCAGGTGGACCGTCCAGTCGGGGCCGAGGCTCCCCTCCTCCGCGGTGCCGATCAGGGCGGCGACGGCGGCGCAGAGCGGCCCCTTCGCGTCGACCGACCCGCGGCCGTGCAGCCAGGTGCCGTCGTCGTGCACGGCGGGTCCTCCGGACACGGTGTCGACGTGCCCCAGCAGCAGCAGTCGCTTCGGCCCGTCGCCGTACGAGAGGTGCAGGCTGCCCGCGCCGTCGACCTCGCTGCGGAGCGGACGCCCCGCCACGGCGCGGCGAAGCGCCCCCACCGCCTCCGCTTCGGCGCCGGACGGGCTGGGCACGCCCACGACCCTCGTCAGCAGCTCACGAGCGAAGCCGGTTCCGTCAGGACCGTCCGGCCGGAGCCCGTCGGGACCGTGCGTGTCAGGCCTCCGGCGCGGTGTCGGCGAGCGCCCCGCGCAGGGCTTCGACGGCGCGGTCCAGCTCGGACGTCGACACGACCAGGGGCGGGACGAAGCGGAGCACGGTGGCGCCGGCCGGGATGGCGAGGACGCCCCGGTTCTCGAGCGCCTCGGCGATCTTCGCGACCTTCTCCTTGAACTCGATGCCGACCATCAGGCCGAGCCCGCGGACGGAGCGCACGCGCGGTTCCGACTCGGCCAGCTCGTTCAGGCGCGCGTGCAGGTGGTCGCCGACCTCGGCGACGTGCTGCAGCAGTCCGTCCTCGAGCGCGCGCAGCACCACGAGTCCGGCGGCGGCGGCGAGCGGGTTGCCGCCGAAGGTGGTGCCGTGGCCGCCGGCCGGCATCGCCTCGGCGACCGCATCGGTCATCAGCGTCGCCCCGATCGGCACGCCGCCGCCGAGGCCCTTCGCCATGGTCACGACGTCGGCGTCGACCCCGAAGTGCTGGTGGGCGAGGAACCGTCCGGTGCGGCCGGCGCCGCTCTGGATCTCGTCGAAGAGCAGCAGCGCGCCCCGCTCGCGGGTCAGGCGGCGCGCCTCCTGGACGAACGCCCGGTCGGCGGGGTGGATGCCGCCCTCCCCCTGTACCGGCTCCATCACGAACGCGGCCACGTCGTCGCCGATCGCCGCGTCGAGAGCGTCCACGTCGCCGTACGACACGAAGCGGGCCTCGTGCCCGAGCAGCGCCTCGAACGGCTCGCGGTAGGCGGGCGTCCAAGTGAGCGGCAGCGCCCCGAGGGTGCGGCCGTGGAAGCCGCGCTTGCAGGCGACGAACACCGACCGGCCGGTCGCGGCGTGGGCCCACTTGATCGCCGCCTCGTTCGCCTCGGAGCCGGAGCTCGACAGGAAGGCGCGGTTCAGCGGCGCGGGGGCGAGCCGGAACAGCGCCTCGAGGAAGTCGGTGCGCACGTCGTTCGCCAGGTTCTGCGGTCCGGTGACGAGCCGTCCCGCTTGCGCCGCGATCGCTTCGGTGAGGTCGGGATGGGCGTGGCCGAGCGAAGCGACGGCGATGCCGGCCATCATGTCGAGGAACCGGTTGCCGTCGGCGTCGATCAGGGTGCAGCCGTCGCCGGCGACGAAGGCGCGGCGCGGCGACCAGAGGCCGCTGTGGTGGCGGGCCTCGCGCTGCAGGAGCTCGTGGGTGGCGGGTCCCGGAGCGTGGGACGGGGCGTCACGGTCGGTCATGGAGTGCCTCCTCGGTGCGAGCGTCGCACGATCGTACCCGAGCCGGCCAGCGCCGCCCCGATCGGATCGGGGGTGCGGGCGTCGGCCAGGAACGCCCGCGCCACGCCGCTCCGGACGGCGTCGACGGCGGCGTCGAGCTTGGCGCGCATGCGGCCCTGCGCGGCGGCCTCGGCCGCCGCGAGCGCGTCGGGGTCGTCCGGATCGATCGTGTCGACTCGGTCGTCCGGATCGTTCGGGTCGCGCAACAGGCCGGGCACGTTCGAGAGCAGCAGCAACCCTTCGGCGCCGAGCGCGGTGGCGACCGCCGCGGCGGCCCGGTCGGCGTCGACGTTGACGGCGGTGCCGTCGTCGGCGAGGGCGGGGGGCGAGAGCACCGGCACCCGTCCGTCGCCGGTCAGCAGCCGTAGCAACCGCGCGTCGACGCCGGTCACCGAACCGGTACGGTCGTCGCGCAGCAGCTTCGTCTTGCCCCCCTCGACGTAGCGGAGGGCGCGCTTGCGGCGCGCGCGCAGGACCCCGCCGTCCACCCCGCGCAGGCCGACCGCGTCGACGCCGGCGGCCCGCAGGTCCCGGACCAGTTCGGCGTTGCGCAGGGCGCACGCCATCGTGAAGTCGGCGAGCGTCGCGGCGTCGGTCACGCGGCTGACCCGCCCCGTCGGTCCGGTCACGAAGCGTGGCGGTCGGCCGAGCGCGGTCGAGAGCCGGTCGGTCGCGTCGCTCCCGCCGTGCACCAGGACCAGCTCCTCGCCCGCCGCGCTCCGCGTCGCGACCTCGCGGACCAGCGGCGCGGGGTCGATACCGGCCGCGCCGCCCAGCTTCACGATGATCACGGGTGGAGCCCGGGGAAGGTCAGTCCGGTCGTCTCCGGCCAGTCCATGGCGACGTTGAGGGCCTGCAGCGCTCCGCCGGCGGTGCCTTTGACCAGATTGTCGATCGCCGTCATGACGACCGCCCGGCCGCTGTCGGGGTCGAGCGCGACCCCGATGTCGCACCAGTTCGCCCCGTCCAGGATCTTCGGATCGGGTACGCGGTGCGCGCCGCGGCGGGCCACGACCGGCCGGACGAACGGTTCGCCGTCGTACGTCTCGCGGATCGCAGCGAGCAGGTCGCGCTCGCTGGTGCCGTCCTGGACCCAGAGGTGGGCGGCCACGGCGATGCCTCGGACCCGTTCGACGGCGGTGGCGCTCAGGTGCGGGCGGATCCGGTCGCCTAGGCGTTCCTGGACCTCGTGCTGGTGGCGGTGCCCGACCGGAGCGTAGGCGCGGATCGCGCCGGAACGTTCCGGGTGGTGCCCGGAGAGGCTCGGCGCGGCGCCGGCGGCCGACGAACCGATCTTGGCGTCGATGATCACGTCGCTGCGGACGAGGAGCGGAACGCGGACGAACGGCAGCAGCGCCAGCAGGGTCGCGGTGGCGATGCAGCCGGCGCCGGCGATCCGGGTCGCGCCGCGCAGCGACGCGCGGTCCGCCTCCGGTACGCCGTAGGCGAAGGTGCCGAGCAGCTCGGGACGCGGGTGCGCGGCGCCGTAGGCGCGCCGGTAGCGCTCGGGGTCGTGCAGCCGTAGGTCGGACGAAAGGTCGATCAGCCGGGGCGCGAGCTCGGCCAGGCGGTCGTGCATCTTCAGGAAGGTGCCGTGCGGGAGGGCGGCGACGATCAGGTCGGCCGGTTCCAGGTCGGCGGCCTTGCGGAACCGGAGCCGGGTGACACCGCGCAGGTTCGGGTGGACGGTGGCGACCGGCTGGCCGGCGCCCCGTTCGCTGGTCGCCTGCGTGACCTCGAGGTGGGGATGACCGAGCATCAGGCGCAGCATCTCGCCCCCGGCGTAGCCGGAGGCGCCCACGATCGCGACGCGCAACGGCCCTTCCGGCGACGGTCGCGTCGGGGCGTCGGCGGGCGCCGCGGCGGGCGCGGTCACGACGACGCTCCGGTCGCGACGTCCGGTGCCGCGGCCGCTTCGGGGGTCGCGCCGTCGAGGCGCCGCGCGCGGCCGCGTTCCGCCTCGCGCACGAGCCAGTCGGCGATCTCGGCGGGGATGTCGACGCCGGTCGGTTCGATCGAGTTGCGGAACTCGAGGCCGTGGTTGATCTCGCCGACCCGCGGACCGCGCGCCGACTCGAGCAGGTCGACCGCGAGCAGGCCCCCACCGACGGCGCGGGCGGCGGCGGTCGCGATCGCCTCGAGCTCGGGGGTCACCGGAACGCCGCGGGCGACGGCGCCACGGGCGGTGTTCGTGCGCCAGTCGTCGCTCTCGCGGGCGATCGCGGCGATCGCCCGCTCTCCGACCACGAACACGCGCAGGTCGCGGCCCGGCTTGTCGACGTGCTCCTGGACGTAGAAGGTCTGGTGCTGCGGACCGCCGAGCACCTGCTTGTGCTCGAGGAGCGCCTCGACCGTTTCCGCGTCGTGCGCACGGGCGACCATCCGGCCCCAACTGCCGATCGTCGGCTTGAGCACGACCGGCCAGCCGAACGCCTCGCAGAGGCGGAGGGTCGCGTCGACCGAGAAGGCGACGCCGCTGCGTGGCTGCGGCACCCCGGCGGCGGCCAGCGCGGCGCTGGTGGCGGCCTTGTCGCCGCAGACGTCGACGACGTGCGCCGCGTTCACGGTGCGGACGCCCTGGGCCTCGAGGGCGCGGGCGAGGGCGAGGGTGCGGGCGTGCGACAGGGTACGGATCAGCGCGAGGTCGACCTCCGGCGCAACGTCGTCGCTGTCCCAGGTCCAGTCGGGGGCGTAGACGGGGTGCACCTCGGCGCCGGCCGTTTCGAGCGCGGCGCGGAGCATCTTCTCCTCGGGGCGCAGCCGGTCGTGGACCAGCGCGATCCGGACCGGCGTCACTCGCCCCAGTCCTCGGCTTCCTCCGGCGCGGGTTCCAAGCGGAGCGGGTCGATGCCGACGACCTCGAGCTCGACACCGTCGTCGCTGACGAGCAGTTCGCCGAGTTCGAGGTCGTTGGGGTCGACGTCCAGGCGTCCGTAGGGGGTCTCGACGGTCTGAAGGGTGACGGGGCTCATGTTCGCTGCTCCAATTGCGGCCACGGGCGGCGGGCGCACGGCGTGCGCTTTCGCTCCGTAAGTCGCGGTCGTGGGGGTGTCGACGCGGGGTCGGACTCGACGACGGCGTCGCGCCGCCGATCGTACGCCCTCGGTGCGACCGGCGTCAAGGCCGTCCTGAACGGAACATGAGACCTCCGATCGGTTGTCGGGTCGGGGCGGATCGGGCGCTCGGAACCGGATCCCGAGCGAACGTTCCGCCGCGCCGAAGCCGCACCGGAATCGGCACTTTGCTTACGATTCAAAATCGGGCCCGCTTCGGCGCGGGTCGGTCGGTACGCTGCCTCCGTGCCGCCCCCGTCCCTCGCCCCGCCCTCCGTGCGCCCGGCCCGCGACGCCCTGCTGCGCTGGTTCGCGCGCCACGCCCGCGACTTCCCCTGGCGCCACGACCGCACCCCCTACCGGGTCCTGGTGGCGGAGGCGATGCTGCAGCAGACCCGGGCCGAGACGGTCGTGCCCTACTTCGAGCGCTGGATGCGCGCCCTTCCCGACCTGCACGCGCTGGCACGGGCCGGACCGGACACGGTCCTGCGCCTGTGGGAGGGGCTCGGCTACTACCGGCGCGCCCACGCCCTGCGGCGCGCCGCGCAGGAGGTCGTCCACGAACGGGGCGGGCGGTTCCCGGACCAGGAGGCCGAACTCCGTACGCTCCCCGGGGTCGGGCCGTACACCGCCGCCGCGGTCGCCGCCTTCGCCTTCGGGAGGGCCGCGATCGCGATCGACGGCAACGTGCGTCGGGTCGGCGCCCGCCTGCTCGCCGACCCCGCTCCGCGCGACGCCGACCTTCGCGCGCACCTGGCGCCGCTCCTTCCGGCGCGGGCGCCCGGCCGGACCACCGAAGCGCTGATCGAACTGGGCGCGACGGTCTGCCGCCCCACCTCGCCCCGCTGCGACCTCTGCCCGCTGGCGTCCGTCTGTAGCGGCCGGATGTACGGTCGGCCCGAGGCGTTCCCCGCCGCCGGGCGGCGTTCCCCGCCGCGCACGCGGCGACGCTACGCGGCCCTCCACCTGAACGGCGACCGCCTCTGGTTGATCCGGCGTCCGGAAGGGGGCCTGCTCGCGGGGCTGTGGGGACCGCCCCAGCAGGAGGAGCCGCCCCCGGGACGGTTCCTTCCGGAGGTCGCGCATCGCTACTCGCACTTCGCCCTGCGACTCACGCCGGTCGTCGCGACGCCGGGCGCGCCCCCGCCCCCGCCGCCCGACGGCGGCGACGGCGCCTGGTGCGACCCCGCCACCGTCGCCGAGTTGCCGCTCTCGACCGTCGACCGGAAGGTCGTCGCGCTCGCGCGGGACGCGGGCCTCCTCACGGTGCTACCGTCCCGACCATGACCCGTACCGACCCGGCCGCCCCCGAACGACCGAGCACCACGGTCCGGGTCCGCTTCGCCGAGACCGACCAGATGGGCGTGGCGCACCACGGCTCCTACGTCGCCTGGCTCGAGGCGGCGCGAGTCGAGTGGATGCGCCACCGCGGGCTCTCCTACCGCGCCTTCGAAGAGGGGGGACTGTCGATGGCGGTGGCGCGCCTCGACCTCCGCTACCGAGCGGCGGCCCGCTTCGACGACGAGGTCGCCATCGCCTGCCGCCTCACCGCCCTCAAGAGCCGCCACGCCGCGTTCGCGTACGAGTTGCGCCTGCCCGACGGCCGCGAGGTCGCCTCGGCGGTCACGGAGCACGTTCCGACCGACCGGACTGGGCGCGCCGTGCGGTTGCCGGCGGGGTGGCGCGACGCCCTGGCGTCGTTCCTGCAGGACGAGGCGGCGTATCCTCGGGACCGAATCGGCGCCCGGCGCGCCGCAGCGAGGTGAGAACCGGCATGGACACGACCCTGACCCGAACCGACTCCGACGCGACCGCGAAGGCCGCGACCGGACCGGCGCCCGACCCCGCCGCGAAGATCGTGGGGACCGCACTGACCTTCGACGACGTGCTCCTGGTGCCGGCCCGCTCCGAGGTGCTGCCCCGCGACGTCGACGTCGCGGGACGCTTCTCCCGCCACGTTCCGCTCCCCGTGCCGATCGCCTCGGCGGCGATGGACACCGTCACCGAGACCCGCATGGCGATCGCGATCGCCCGCCAAGGCGGCGTCGGCGTGGTCCACAAACGGATGTCCGTCGAGGCGCAGGCGGACATGGTGCGCAAGGTCAAGCGCAGCGAGTCGGGCATGATCGTCGACCCGATCACCCTGCCCCGCAGCGCCCGCGTCGGCGACGCCGAACGGCTGATGAGCGAGTACCGCATCAGCGGCGTCCCGATCGTCGAGGCGGACGGCACGCTGGTCGGCATCCTCACGAACCGCGACCTGCGCTTCGTCGAGGACATGGACCTCGGCGTCGAGGAGCTCATGACCAAGGAGGGTCTCGTCACCGTCCCGGTCGGCACCACGCTCGAGGCGGCGAAGGAGATCCTGCGCACGCACCGGATCGAGAAGCTGCTCGTGGTCGACGAGCAGCGCAAGCTGCGCGGCCTGATCACGATCAAGGACATCACCAAGAAGCTCGCCTACCCGCACGCCGCCAAGGACCCGCTCGGTCGGCTGCGGGTGGCGGCGGCGGTCGGCGTCTCCGAGGACCTGACCGAACGGGCGGAGGCGCTCGTCGCGGCCGAGGTCGACGCGCTCGTCCTCGACAGCGCCCACGGCCACTCCCGCGGCATCCTCGACGCGCTTCGGACCCTCAAGTCGCGGTTCGACGTCGACGTGGTCGCCGGCAACGTGGCGACCGCCGCCGGCGCACGCGACCTGATCCTCGCCGGTGCCGACGGCGTCAAGGTCGGGATCGGCCCCGGCTCGATCTGCACCACGCGGGTCGTGACCGGCGTCGGCATGCCGCAGCTCACCGCCATCCTCGAGGTCGCCGCCGTCGCCCACGAGGCCGACGTCCCGCTGGTCGCCGACGGTGGCGTCAAGCAGACCGGCGACGTGCCCAAGGCGCTCGCGGCGGGCGCGTCGTGCGTGATGGTCGGCTCGATGCTGGCCGGCACCACCGAAGCGCCGGGCGAGAACATCCTGCGCGACGGCCGGCGCTACAAGGCGTACCGCGGCATGGGCAGCCTCGGCGCGATGTCGGGCGAGGGCGGCAGCGCCGACCGCTACTTCCAGGAGAACCAGGCGAAGCTGGTGCCCGAGGGGATCGAGGGGATGGTCCCGTACAAGGGTCCGGTCGGAGACGTGGTCCACCAGACGATCGGCGGCCTGCGCAGCGCCATGGGCTACTGCGGCACGCCGGACCTCGAGTCGCTGCGCCGCGACGCCCGCTTCGTGACGATCACGCAGTCCAGCCTCATCGAGGGCCACCCGCACGACGTCACGGTCACCAAGGACGCTCCGAACTACCAGCGGCGCTGAGCGGCGCCGCTCCTAGCGCGCGATGAGATCGAGCCGGAGCAGGTGGTCCCCGTCGGCGGGCAGCGCCTTCCAGCGGTCCACGACCGGCTCGACGCCGTAGGCGAGGAAGAACGAGAACGCCGAGAGCGCCCGCTCCTGCGGCACTCCGTCCGGCGTGAGGTGCGCCCGCACCCGCGCGAACTGCGCCGAGGTCTCCCGGTCGCGCCGCGCGAGGGCGGCGGCCGCCTTCGACCGGAGGCGCTCGCGCGTCGTCGCGAGCGCCCGCTCGGCGCGCATCACCGGACCGCGCAACGTCGGGTCCAGGCCCCGCACCGCAATGATCAGTTCCTCCGTCTCCGCCTCGAGCCGCCGGCGCGCCCGGTCGAACCGCTCGGCGTGCCCGTGCAACCGCAGAAGCGCCGTGCGCTCCGCCTCGTCCGGATCGTCGAGCCAGCGCGCCACGGTCAGGTCGTGCACCGCGAGGATCCGGTCGACCGGCGGCGCGACGAAGGTGGCGGTGGCCCGGGGCCAGGCGAGCGCCATCGGCACGCCGCGCGCCTCGTACACGCCGCGCAACTGCGCGAAGTAGCGGAGCTCGCCCGGGCCGACGACGGTGACGGCGTTCGGAAAGGCGGCGTCCTGCACCGCCGGGCGCAGGCCGGCGGCGGGCGTCACGGCGGCCGGGTCCCGCTCGAGGAGCTCCGCCAGCTCCTCCGCGTCGGTGCGGTCCTCGGGGCGTCCGTCCGGCACGAGCGCGTCGCCGTCGATGCGCAGCAAGCGGCGCGGTCCGTCTCCACGCTGCAGGAACAGGTTCGTCGCGTCGTCGGCTCGGCCCAGCTGGGGCGTCTCGCCCAGCGCGCGGAGCGCCTCCCCCGCCTCGTTGATGCGGGCCGGACCGGTGGCCGGGTCGCGGGCCTCGTCGAGCAGGATCGGCGCGAACCGGCGCGCCAGCTCCGGGCGCATCGGGTCGGCGACCACCAGGCCCTGGTCGCCGAGCAGCGTCGAGAGCAGCCGCGCGAAGACGTCGGCGACACCGACCGCGTCGCGGGTCGCGGACGCGAGCAGGGCGAGCACCTCGTCGAGGTGCCGCGGATGCGTGCCCAACGCCCGGAGCTGCTCCTCGAGCGACGCGTCGTAGCCGTCGCGCCACGGCGCGCGCCCGGACGGCACGTCGACGGGGAACGGCAGCCGCACCCGGGTAGGACGTTCATGCCCGTCCAGTACGACCGCATGATCGATCTCGGCCGAGTCGTGGTCCTGCGACGCGACCCAGAAGACGGGGACCACCGGCCGCGCGGGACGGTCGAGCGTGCGCGCCAGGCGCACCGCCGAGACCGCCTTCGACAGGGTGTACGCCGGTCCGAGCAGCAGCCCCGCCTGCTGTCCGGTGGCGACGGTGCGGGCGGCGGGGTCGCGCAGCCGCTCGATCGCGGCGAGCTGCTCGGGACGGTCGCCGCGCGCCCGGGCCTGCGCCGCCAGCGCCTCGGCAAGTCCGTCCGGATCGACGATGCCGGGACGGTTCAGGGCGGCCTCGACGTCCCCGTCCGGATGCCCGTAGAACGAAGCGAACTCGCCCGAACGGTAGCGGGCGAGGAACGGATCGCGGGGTGCGGTGCCGGCGTCGGTCACGCCGGACGGTACACCGTCCGCGGCGGCGGGCGACGTCGTCCAGGTCGCCCCGCACGGCCGCCCAGCGGCGGCCGGCGCCTCCGCTCCCCGTGCTACCCTGGGCCGCGTGCCGCAGGCCGGACCCCGACCGAACCACGACGGTCCCGTGCCGCTCCGGGTCCTGCCCCTCCCGCCGAGCGCGGCGGAGGCGGCCACGGACCGTTCCGGAGACGGGCCGGCGCTGACCGTGCTGATCGACGTCCTTCGGACCACCACGACCGTTCCGCTGCTGTTCGACGCCGGACTCGCCCGGGTGCGGCTCTCCCCCGGGCTGCGCCTGGCGCGCCGCGTCGCCCAGGAGCACGGCGACCTGCTGATCGGCGAGCGCCGGGGCGTCCCGCCCGAAGGGTTCAACCACGGCAACTCCCCCGCCGCCCTCCGGCACCGCGACTTCGGCGGCCGGACCGCGACCCTCGTCTCCGAGAACGCGCCGGCGGCGCTTCCGGTCCTCGAGGACGCCGGGACGGTCGTGCTCGCCTCGTTCGTGAACGCCGGCGCCGCCGCGCGCTTCGCCGCCGACCCCCGCTGGCGCCGGATCGACCTGGTCTGCTGCGGATTTCGCGGCACGCCCGACCTCGACGACCTGGCGGTCGCCGGCCTGCTCGCCGACCGGATCCGACGGATGCGGGACGACGCCCGCCCCGAGGGGTACGCACGGATGGCGATCGACCTGGTGCGCGCCCACGCCGGCCCGCTGCCCCTGCTGACCGCCTCCCGTGCCGGTCGCTACCTGCGCGACCTCGGCCTCGATCAGGACGTCGGCGTGGCGCTCGACCTCGACCGCAGCGACGCGGTCCCGACGCTCGAGGCGCCCGACCGCCGCGACGACGGCACCGTCTACCCGTTCGTGCCGGGCGGAGGCGATGCGCACGCCTGAGCGGCGACGGGCGCGGGTCCTCGGCCACCCCCTCGATCCGCTCACCCGCTCCGAAGCGGCCGACCGCGTGCTCGCTCTGACGGCCGAGGAGCGACCGTCGCTGGTGGTCACGCTCAATCCGGAGATCATCGTGCGGGCCCGCAGCGATGCGGTCCTGAGCGCCGCCATCGACGCCAGCGACCTGTGCGTCGCCGACGGCGTCGGGGTGGCGTGGGCGGCCGGCCGGGCGGGCGTGCGCGTTCCGGAGCGGGTACCCGGCGTCGACCTCGTCGGCGACGTCCTCGCCCGCCTCGGGTCGGGCGCGCCCGTCTACTTCTTGGGGGGCCGGCCGGGCGTGGCCGAGCGCGCCGCGCGCACGGCGACGAAGCGGTACGGCACCGAGGTGGCCGGAACGCGCGACGGCTACTTCGGCGCGGACGAGGAACCGGCCGTGGCGGCCGAGGTCGGCGCCAGCGGCGCGCGCCTCCTGCTCGCCGGGCTCGGCGAGCGCCAGGAGGCGTTCCTGCACCGGCACGGCGAGCGCTTGGGCCCGGTGACCGGAATCGGTGTCGGCGGCACGCTCGACGTGCTGGCCGGAACGGTACGGCGCACGCCGGCGTGGACCCGCTCGCTCGGCGTCGAGTGGGCCTGGCGCGTGGGGCTGGACCCGGCCCGGTGGCACCGCGCGCCTCGCTTGGCGCGGTTCGTCGTGCTCGCCGTGCGCGCGCCCCGCGACGACGCGGCCCCACCCGACGACGGGGCCTGACGGCCGGCACCGGAACGCCGGGCGGAACGGTCCTCAGGCGAGGCCGGCGCGGACGGCGTCGACGAACTGACGTGCGGTACGCCCCGAGTAGCCGTTGCCGTGCCGCGCGAAGCGGTCGGCGCGTTCCGGCAGGTCGGCTTCGTCGACGCCGTCCCGGTCGGCGAGGTGCCGTACGATCTCGAGGTAGCGTCGCCGATCGGCCGACGGGAACTGCACCACGAGCCCGAACCGGTCGGCCAGGGCGAGACGCTCGTGGTGCGTGTCCCAGGCGTGCACGTCGTCGTCGAGCGGGTCGGGCCGGTCGCGCAGACGTTCCTGCACCAGGTGCCGGCGGTTGCTGGTCGCGATCAGGCGCAGCGACGCGCGTCCCGCCGCGACGCTGCCTTCGAGCAACGACTTGAGCGCCTGGTAGCGCGCGTCGCCCGCTTCGAACGCCAGATCGTCCACGAAGACCAGGAACCGCTCCGGACGGCCTCGGACCGCCTCCGCCACCCGCGGTAGATCGCCGAGCCGCGCGGCCGGAACCTCGATCAAGCGCAAGCCGTCGTGCGCGTGCGCCTCGAGCAGGCCGCGCACGACGGTCGACTTGCCGCTGCCGCGCGGCCCGTACGCCAGCGCGTGCATGGCGGGCCGGCCGTCCAGGAAGGCGCGTACGTTGGCGTGCAGGCGCTCCACCTGCCGGTCCAGGCCGGTGAGGGCCTCGAGCGACGGGGCCTCGGGCCGCGCGACCGGCTCGAGCGTCGCGCCGTCCCAGCGGAAGGCGACCGCGCGTCCGAGCGGACCGCCTCCGGACGTCGCCCGGATCCGCAGCGCCGCGGCGGCGAGCCGTTCGGCGAGCGTCTCGGCCGCCGCACGCGACGGCTTCTCGTGGGATCGGGCCGCCGCCCGGAGTTCGGCGGCGACGGTCGCGACGCGCCCCGCCGGCTCGGGCGCCAGGTCGCGGGCCGGCGGTAGTCCGGGCGGACCGGAGCCGTCGACGTCGTGGAGCAGCAGGTGCACCACGGTCGCGAGGTCGTGCACCACCGCGGCGCGGGCGCCCGGAGCCTCCTGCGCCCGATCCCAGGCGACGTCGGCGCCGTGGATCGCCGCGTCGGCGAGGGCGATCCAGGCGTCGGCGTGGCCGGCCCGCACCAGGGTCCGCACGACCTCGGCCCAGGCGCCGGCGTCGGCCGAGCGGTGCGCCGCCGCGAAGGCGGGCCACCAGCCGAGGTCGTCGCGAAGCAGCACGAGGGGCGGAGCCGCTTCGGTCACGCCGGCACCCCGGACGTGCCGACGTCCGCCGTCCGCCCCTCGAGCCAGCGCCGCGCGGCCGTGCGGCCCGCTGCGATCGCCTCCGGCGAGCGGTGGAAGTCCCACCAGTGGATCGGAAGGTCGACCGTCAGCAGTTCGGCCGACGGAGGCGGCGCCGGTTCGTGCCGGTAGCTCGCGAGCGCCAACGACAGCCCGATGACCAACCGGCTCCACGGGTTCGAACCGCGTCGTCGGGCGGCCCGACGGTGCAGCCAACGCCCGACCGGTCCGGCGTCGAGCCGGCGCAGGCGCGTCAGCGCGCCGCTGCTCCCCAGGTCCAGTCCGGCGTGCACCCCGAGCGCAGGGCCGGGGCGCACCTCCCGCAGCGCCGTGTACGGCACCGGCTCCACGAACCCCCCATCGACGCGCCACCCGCCGACGTACGGCACCGCGAACAGGCCGGGCAGGGCGCACGAGGCACGAATCGCGTCCACGATCGATCCCTCCCGGATCACGACCGGCGCACCGGTCCCGAGGTCGGTCGCCGCGATCGCGAGCGGTCGTTCGACCTCCTCGAAGCGGGCGCCGAAGAAGAACTTCCGGTCGAGCCAACGTGCCCAGCGTTCGCCCCGGATCAGCGCCGCTTCGTGCAGTCCGAAGTCGAGCCCCTGCATCCAGATCTCGGGCACGTTGAGCTGCCGCACGATCCGTTCCATCTCGAGCGGCGGCACGCCGAGCGCGGCCTGCGCCGCGATGAGCGCGCCGAAGCTGGTGCCGGCGTAGGCGTCCGGCCGCAGTCCGGCCGCCTCGAGCTCGGCCAGCACGCCCACGTGCGCCAGGGCGCGCGCCGTGCCGCCGCCGAGCGCCACGCCGAACCGATGCGGCATCGTCTCGTCCACGACGCCATGGTACGCGCTCGGAGCGGCCGGGGTCCGGTGGTAGCATGCGCGCGATGGAGGCGATCTACCAGCGTGCGAGGCCCGCCACCTTCGCCGAGGTCGTCGGCCAGGAGCACGTGAAGGAGGTGCTGGCCGCCGCGCTGGCGCGCGGTCGGACCGGCCACGCGTACCTCTTCTCCGGCCCCCGGGGGGTCGGCAAGACCACCACGGCACGCCTCCTGGCGATGGCGCTCAACTGCGAGGCCGACGACGCGGGCGCCCGCCCCTGCGGGACCTGCGGATCGTGCGCGCAGGTGCGTGCCAACGCCCACCCGGACGTCAACGAGCTCGACGCCGCCAGCAACAACTCGGTCGACGACGTGCGCGAGCTGCGCGAACGCGTCCGCCTCGCCTCGCTCGGCGGGGGCGTCCGCGTCTGGATCCTGGACGAGGCGCACATGCTGAGCACGCCCGCCGCGAACGCGCTCCTCAAGACGCTCGAGGAACCGCCGCCCGGCCTGGTGTTCGTGCTCGCCACCACCGAACCGGAGCGGCTCCCGCCGACGGTGCTCTCCCGCTGCCAGCACTTCCGGTTCCGGCGCCTCTCGGTCGCCGAGATCGCCGGCAAGCTCGCCGGCCTGTGCGAGTCGGCCGGCGTCGAGGCCGAGCCGGAGGCGCTGCAACTGGTCGCGCGCGCCGCCGACGGCGCCATGCGCGACGCCGAGTCGCTGCTCGAGCGGCTCTGGGCCGACGGCGGTCCGATCCGCCGCGACGCCGCCGAGGACGCGCTCGGCCTCCCGCCCCGGGAGCGGATCGAGGCGTTGGCCGAAGCGCTCGCGGCCGACGATGCGGGGTCGCTCCTGTCCGGCGCGACCGCGTTGTACCGCGACGGCTTCTCCCCCCGCACCGTGGCCGAACAGACCGCGCGCATGCTCCGCGACGCGGTCGTTCACGACGTGACCGGCGAGGACGGGTTCCGTCTAGGCCTTCCGCGCGACGCGACGTTGACGGCGCTGCACCAGTTCGACGACGACCTCGACCGGTTCGTCCGGCAGGACGACCTCTACGCCCTCGAAGCGACGCTCCTCAAGGCCGCGAACGCGGCGCACGGCCGTCGCCCCGGCGCGGCCACGGCCGTCCCCGAGGCGGCCCCCTCCGCCGTGACCACCGGGTCGACTACCGGGTCGGCCACCGGGTCGACCACCGGGTCGGCCGCCGCCCCGCCCGCACCTCCAAGCAACGACGCCCGCGAGGCGCCTGCCGAACCCGAACCGGACCCCGCGGCGGAACGGCCGCCCCTCCCCGACTTCGATCCGGTCGGGAGCGGGCCACGGCCCG
>SLSQ01000073.1 GCA_007130355.1 Trueperaceae bacterium | reverse complement strand
TGCGCCCGCGGATGCGCCCGCGGATGCGCCGGCCCCGAGCGGGCCGTCCGCGCCGGCTCCGATCGGGGCGACGCCCGATGTTCAGTCGAGCAGGACGAGCTCGAGATCGGCCGGGCCGCTCCGGTAGACGTCCTCGAGCGCCATCGCGCCGATCGTGACCGGACCGGACCGCCGCAGCAGCAGGCTCGCGAACGTCTCCTCGGTGACCGTCGGGTAGCGCGGCAGCTGGAACTCGTCCAGACCCGCGCGGCGCATCTCGGCCACCGCCTCCGCCTTGAGGGCCGAGAACGCCGAGCGCAGTTCGGCCTGGCTGACCGGGAGCTGCTCCGACCCGAGGTGGATGCGCCGCGCCACCACGAGCCGTCCGGCGGGCACGATCCGCTCGTTCTCGAACGCCTCGACGACGACGTCGACCTCGAGGGGGCTGAACTGGTTTCGGGGCGAGAGGAAGCGCACCAGATCGCTGCCCGGCGTCTGCACGATCGCGTCGATCAGAATGTCGAACTGATCGGACCGGAGGACCACCTCGCCGGCGCCGGCGCGGGCGGTCGCCTGGCTCGCCTCGCGCACGAAGAGCGAGAGCGCCTCGCGCGCCTCCGCCGGCGTGGAGGCGTCGATGGCGCCGCTGTAGATCAGTTCGCCGGCCGCGAAGGTCACGTCGCCCGCCGCGACCCGGTCGAACTCCCGTTGCATCTCCGCCAGGCGCCGCGACTGGTCCTCGAGACGAATCGTGAGGTCGCCCACCTGGGCCTGGAGTTCCGCCGCCCGGTCGCTGGCCTCGAGGATGCGGCCCTCGAGGCTGGCGTTGAGCGTCTCGAGGCTCTCGTTGCGACTCGCCAACGTCTCGTTCGAGGCGCCGAGCTCCTGGTTCTGCAGGGCGAGGGCGCGGTTCTCCTCGCGGAGGCGCTCCGCCTCCGCCTCGAGCGTGGTGAACTCGTCGTCGAGCACCAGGATGGCGTCCTGCAACTGCGCGACCTGCTCGCGCGCGACGCCCGCCGCCGAGAGCGCCTCGTCCCGCTCCGCCAGGACCTCGTCGCGCTCCTGGACCGCCGCGTCGCGGGCGGCCTGCGCCTCCTCGGCCGCGGCGAGCGCATCGTCCCGCTCCGCCTGTGCCGCATCCCGTTCGGTCCGAGCGGCGTCGCGCTCCACCGTCGCCGCGTCCCGTTCCTCCAGCGCGGCGTCCCGCTCGGCCAGCGCCGCGGCGCGCTCCTCCTCGACCCGGAGCAGTTCGGCTCGGGCCTCGTCGCGGGCCTCCATCGCCTCTACCCGTTCCGCCCTCGCCGCGTCCCGTTCCGCCAGGGCCGCGTCCCGCTCGGCCAGCGCCGCGTCGCGCGCCGCGCCGACCGCGTCGAGGTCGGCGCGGGCCTGACCGAGCGACGCCTGCGCCTCGGACACCTGGATCTCCGCGACCATCAGCTCGGTCTGCAGCTCCGACAGCCGCGCGTTCGACGCGTCGAGCTCGGCCTGCACCTCCGCGGCCCGGACCTCGGCCGCGTCGGCCTGGAGTTCCGCGATCTCGGCCGCCTCGCGCGCCTCGAGCGCCGTCTCCACGGCGGCGTCGCGCTCCGCTTCCGCTTCGGAGAGGTCCTCGCGGACCGCGCTCAGATCGGTCTCGACGGCGATCAGTTCCGCTTCGGCCCGCCCGAGTTCGGCGCGGGTGGCGTCCAGGTCGGATTCGAGCGCCTCGAGCTCCGCGCGGAGCGCCTCCCCTTCGGCCTGGATCGCGTCGCGCTCGGCCGCGGCGGCGTCCCGCTCGGCCAGCGCCTCTTCGCGCGCGACCTCCGCCGTACGGATCGTGGCCCGAGCCTCCTCGAGCTCGGAGGCGAGCGAGGCGCGCTCCGATTCGAGCTCGGCCAGCTGACGCGCGAGCGTCCGTTCCTGCTCCTGCAGCCGCCCCAGCTCCTCGGCCGTCGCCTCCGCGTCGACCAGCGTCCGGGTGGCGTTCTGGAAAGCGACCGCGAGCACGCCGAGCGTGGTGAGCATGATCAGGATCCCCGCGGCCATGCCGATCAGCTGGCCGGTCCGTCGCGGCCGCGCCCCGAAGACGGACAGCCGGTGCCGGCCCGCCCAGGTGCCGAGCCGGTCGCCGGCCCAGGCGATCACCCCCGCCAGGACCAGCAGCAGCAGGACCAGCCCGACCAGGTACGTCACGTCGCGTCCGACGGAGGGTGCGGCGGTCGGACCTGGGCGTCGGTGGGCATCGGGATCAGAGCTGGAAGTCGCTTCCGAGGTAGGTGGCGCGGACCGAGGCGTCCTCGGCGAACGCCTCGGGCGTGCCGTCGAAGCGGACGCGCCCGTCGTACATCAGGACCACCCGGTCGGCGATGGCCACCGTCTCGCGGACGCTGTGGTCGGTGAGCAGCACGCCGAGGCCGCGCCGTTCGCGCAGGTCGCGGATCAGGTCCTGGATCTCGCGGATCGACTTCGGGTCGACGCCGGTGAACGGTTCGTCGAGGAGCAGGATCGAGGGATCGACCGTGAGGCTGCGCGCGATCTCCAGGCGTCGTCGCTCGCCGCCGGAGAGCGTGTCCGCGCGGTGTCCGGCGAGGTCGGTCAGACCGAACTCCTCGAGCAGGGCGGCCGCCCGGCGGTCCCGTTCGGCCGCGGAGCGCTCGCGGAACTCGAGGATCGCGAGCAGGTTGTCGCGGACCGTCATGCGACGGAAGGCGCTCGGCTCCTGCGCCAGGTACCCGAGGCCGGCCCGGGCGCGCCGGTGCATCGGCCAACGGGTCACGTCGACGTCGCCGAGGACGATGCGGCCCCGGTCGGGCCGGACGAAGCCGACGACGGCGTAGAAGCTGGTGGTCTTGCCGGCGCCGTTCGGCCCGAGCAGGGCGACGATCTCGCCCGGGGCGACGGCGAGGTCGACACCGTCGACGACCGTCCTGCGGCCGTACCGCTTCACCAGTCCGGTGGCGCGCAGCGCGCGGCCCGGTGCGGCGGGACGCGGAACGCGCTCCGAACGTGTCGCATCGACGTCCATGACGCGCCATGCTAGCACGCGACCGTGAGAAGCCTGGCTTCGGACCCGCTGCCGACCGCGGGTCGGAACGCGCGTCCAGCACGGCGTTCCGACCCGAACTCGCTCAACCTTCGAGTGCGAGGAGGAACGGCTCCTCGACCGCCCGGCAGATCCACCGGAGGAAGCGGGCGGCCATCGCGCCGTCGATCAGACGGTGGTCGTAGGTGACGGAGAACGGCATCGAGCGGCGCGGCACGAACGTCTCGGACTCCGGGTCCCAGGCCGGTTCGATCCGGCCGCGCGACACCCCGAGGATCGCGACGTCGGGCGGGTTCACGATCGGCGTGAAGCCGGATCCGCCGATGCCGCCCAGGTTGCTGACGCTGAAGTTGCCCCCCTGCATCTCGTCGGGCGACAGCTTGCGGTCGCGCGCCTTGGCCGCCAGCTCGCCGAGCTCGACGGCGAGCTCGATCATGTTCTTGCTGTCGGCGTCGCGTACGACCGGGACCAGCAGGCCGTGGTCGGTGTCGACCGCCACGCCGACGTGCACGTACTTCTTGTACACGACCTCCTGTGCCGCGACGTCGAGCGAGGCGTTGAACTCCGGGAACTTCCGCAGCGCCGAGGCGACCACCTTGATCAGCATCGCGGTCGGCGTCAGCTTCGCTCCCGCTCGCTCGGCGGCGGAGGCGTAGCGCTTCCGGAGCGCCTCGAACTCGGTCGCGTCGGCGCTGTCGAAGTGCGTGACCATCGGTACGGTGCTCCAGGCGGTCGTCATCGACCGGACCGTCGCCTTGCGGATGCCCGACATCGCGACCCGCTCGGTCTCGCCCCACTTGGAGAAGTCGGGCAGTTCCGGCGCCGGCGGCGCGGCGGCCGGGGCGGCGGCACCGGCCCGCTCGGCACGGGAGGGCGCCCCGTCCGCGAACGCGCGCACGTCCTCGGCCGAGATGCGCCCGAGGATGCCGGAGCCACGGACGGCGCGGAGATCGACGTCCAGCTCGCGCGCCAGGCGGCGCACGCTCGGAGCCGCCGGAATCAGCCCAGCGGGGACGTGCTCGTCGTCCGACGCCGGGGCCGCGGGGGCCGATGGGCCCGCGGCCGCCGCGTCCCGGTCGGAGCGCGGCTTCTCGCCGTCGCCGCTCGGCGGGCCGGACCCTCCGCCCGC